>CAYWBD010000433.1:0-4403 GCA_964456315.1 uncultured Thermoflexus sp. | reverse complement strand
GCGCATTCGACCGCGTGGCTGAACAGACGCCGGGCGGCGCGCCCGTGCTTGCCGTGGCCGCGCTCCTTCCGTTCCTGCTGGTCTCCGGGGTCGTAGTGACCCTGGCCCTGATATCCAAAGAGTCCGCGCTGCGGCTGTTGGAGCGCATCCTGTTCCCTGTGCCCGGCCGCCTGAAGCCTCGCGCGCTGGGACTGGCAGGGAAGCTGCTGGAAGGACTGACGGTGGTCCGCTCACCAGCGGGCCTCGCCCGGCTATTCGCGCTCTCCCTTCCGGTCTGGGCGGCCGAGGCCGCGATGTACTACACGATCGCCCTGGGGTTCGACATCCGCCCGGCGGGCGACGGGCAGATCGAGTTCATCGCCCTCATACTCCTGTTCACGGCCGCGGCCAACCTGGCAGGCGTCATCCCTTCCAGCGCAGGTAGCTGGGGGCCTTTCGACTTCTTTGGCGCAGCGGCACTCGTGTCCGCGGGGGTGGATGCAGCAGTGGCCTCGGCGTTCGCGCTCACGGTGCACGTCGCCCTCTGGGTGCCGCCGACAGTGCTCGGGGTGGCGGTCCTGCTAGTAGACGGCACGTCGATGCGCCGCCTCCTGCGCAGGGCGCAGACGCCACCACAGGATCAACTCCAGGATGCTGCGCCATGAAAGTCGGGATAGTCGGGGCCGGCGCCGCAGGCCTCGCCGCGGCATACGACCTTGTCAACGCAGGGCATGCGGTCAGCGTCTACGAGTCCGCGCCGTTCATCGGGGGCCAGGCCTCCACGATAGAAGTCGGCGGCGGACGGCTCGAACGCGGCTACCACCACCTGTTCACAAACGACGCCGCGATCATCGGTCTCATCCAGGAGCTCGGCCTCGCGCAGAGCCTGAAGTGGTTCCCTTCAACCGTCGGCACCTACGCCGGGGGCCGCGTCTACCGGACGACCACCCCGCTCGACATCCTGCGCTTCGGTGCTGTCCCGTTCGTCGACCGCATCAGGCTGGGCATGATGGCCGTCCGCCTCCAGCGGCAGAAGGACTGGAGGGCGCTCGAAAAGTTCACAGCCGACGAGTGGCTGCGGACCCGCCTGGGCGGGCGGGCGTACGAGGCCGTCTGGAACCCGCTCCTGCGCGGCAAGTTCGGGGCCGAGTACGACAAGGTCGGCATGCCGTGGCTCTGGTCAAAAATCCAGACGCGCGTCGCCTCCCGGCGCGGCCTGGGCGGTGAGAAGCTCGGCTACCCGATCAACAGCTTCGACGAGGTGTTCGGTGCGCTGCGCGCAAGGGTCGAGTCCAAGGGCTCGAAAGTGCACACCGAAACCCATGTCGACCGCGTCTTCACGGACAACGGCGCCGCCGCGGGACTGATTGCCACCACAGTGGCCGGACAGCCCGTCCATGAGCGCGTCGATGCTGTGCTGATCACCGCGCCGTCGTTCTCCGTCCCCGAACTGATCGAGCTCCCAGCTGGCTACAGAGCGAAGCTGGACGCTGTCCACTATCTCGCCGCGGTCGTCATGGTCCTCGAGATGTCGAGGCCCCTGACCGGCACGTATTGGATGAATATCGCAGACCGCTCCGTCCCGTTCCTCGGCATCATCGAGCACACCAACCTGATCCCGAAGGAACTCTACGGCGGCAAAAACGTCCTTTACCTGACCAACTACCTCGACCGCACAGACCCGATGTACGCCATGTCTCCTGATGAGCTCCTTGGCGTCTACGCCCCGCACCTGAAAAAGTTCAACCCGGCGTTCGACCGTTCCTGGATCACCCGAGTCCACTACAACAGCCTTTCGGCGGCGCAGCCTGTCATCGGCGCGAACTACTCGGAGCGGATACCATCGCACCGCACCCCGGTCAGGCGCCTGTACCTGGCCAACACGACCCAGATCTACCCGGAGGACAGGGGCACGAACTACAGCGTGCGCATGGGCCGGGAAGTGGCACGCATGATGATGGCCGACGCCCAGGACGGGTACCGGGCCTGGGATTGAGCGCGCTTTCGCCCGGATGGCGGCGCAGGGGTCTTTCGCCTATACCCTGTCCGTAGGGGCATATTGCATATGCCCTGTCCGTCGGGGCGTATTGCATATGCCCTGCCTAAGGAGCGATCAATGGCAAAACTGGCAGGCAGGGTCGCCATCGTCACGGGCGGAGGCAGCGGCATTGGCAAGGAGACGGCCCGCATGATGGCCGCCGAAGGCGCAACCGTGATCGTCTCCGGCCGCCGCCAGCCGCCGCTCGACGAGGTAGTGGCTGAAATCGCCAGGGCCGGTGGCAAAGCCGCCGCCTACCCCGCAGACATGGAAGACGGCGACGCCGCGGCGAAACTCGGCCGCTGGACCCTGGAGCGCTTCGGCAGGGTTGACATCGTCGTCAACAACGCCGGCCACTCAAGCAAGGGCCGTTCCATCCGCTGGGTCAAGCCCGATGAGTGGCAAAGCGTCTTCCGCGTCAACGTCGAGGGGGTCTACCGGCTCACGCAGTCGGTGATCGAAGACATGGTCAAACGCGGCGATGGCACTGTCATCACAGTGTCATCGATGGCTGCGCTCACGCCCGGCCTCCTCGGCGGCGCACCGTACAGCGCAGCAAAGGCCGCCTCTCTCACCTTGATGCGCGAGATCAACACCGAACTCCGCGGCCGCGGCATCCGCGCCTGCACGATCATCCCCGCGGAGGTCGACACGCCCATCCTGGACAAGCGCCCCCTGCCGCCCGGCCCTGAAGCGCGCGCCACCATGATGCGACCAGAGGACGTGGCCGAGGCCATCATGCTCTGCGCCACGATGCCAGCACGCACGCTCGTCTCCGAGATCGTGATGATGCCGACACGACCGCGCGACACGTCTCAGGATGTCGAGGCCGCCCGCCGGTCCGGCGCGCCACCAGGCGCAGTCTAGAGGTCGTCCAGAATATTTCATCCTGAACTTGTTTCGGGACCTCGGTCTGAGTTCAGCAGCGCACTTTTTGGATGACCTCTGGCTTCGCGCCGCCCGCGAGGCGGCGGCATCCTGAGCTATAGTGCTCCCCGCGCCTGCGAACACATACACGCCGGGCGCAGGACAGGGATGATGCCAGACCTCATAACCCGGCAACTGGATGCCAAGGTTGCGGTTGTCACGGGGGCCGGTCGCGGGATCGGTGAAGGGATCGCGACCGTGCTCGCGGCACGAGGCGCAGCGGTCGCAGTCCTGGACCTTGATGAGGCCGCAGCTCGCCGCACCGCAGAGGCCATCACGAAGCAGGGAGGCCGGGCTATCGGCGTGGCCGCCGATGTGACATCGCAGAAGTCTATGGACCTGGCCGTCAAGCGCGTCCTGTCCGACCTCAAACGAGTCGACATATGTGTCGCCAATGCCGGCGTCATCGGCGCGCCCGGGTACGAGGACCGTCTGGCGCACACCGAGGCAGACTGGGACCTCACGTTCTCCGTGAACGTCAAAGGGCTGGCCCATACGGCCGACGCCGTCGCCGCTGACATGCGGCAGCGCCAGTCCGGCCGCATCATCATCATCGCCTCGCACGGCGGGCGCGCGCCGAGGGGTCCGAAGCTCCGACCCGGCAGCGTCGGGCTGGCCTACGGGGCGTCCAAGGCCGCCGCAATCCAGTACACGCATGCCCTGGCGATAGAGCTCGCCCCCTTCAATATCAACGTCAACTGCGTGTGCCCGGGCACCCTCTGGACCCCGATGTGGGAGAAAATCGCCAGAAACGCTGGCCGCCATGACTCGTCCGTTGCCGGCCTCACGCCGAAGCAGGTCTTCGACCGCAATATCAAGGCGTACACACCCCTTGGGCGGCCGCAAACGCCAGAAGACATAGGGAAGGCAGTGGCATTCTTCGCCTCCGACGACGCTTCGGAGATCACCGGGCAGGCCCTGAACGTAAATGGTGGCGCCGTAATGAGCTAGCCGGGCCGCGGCCTACAAGGACCAATTTCGGATCCAGCAGGGACCAGGCATAGGAGGAACGATTGGCGCACCCCCTGAACGCACAACTGGCCGGCAAAGCAGCTCTCGTCACCGGAGCAGGGCGGGGCATAGGCCGGGGCATCGCGCTCATCCTCGCTGAGCGCGGCGCGTCCGTGTGCGTGACCGATGTCATGGCCGCCGATGCAGAAGCCGTCGCCGCCGAGGTCCGCAAAGCAGGCGGCAAGGCCTTCTCCGCCACAGCAGATGTCACCGACACAGCGTCGCTTGCCAACACCGTCCGCTTCGCGCTCAGGCAGATGGGCAAGATAGACATCCTCGTCGCCAACGCAGGCGTCATTGGCGCCCGCGGCTTCGAGAGCCGGGCACGCTACACCGAAGAAGACTGGGACGTCACGTTCGGCGTCAACGTCAAGGGCCTGGTGCATGCCGCCGAGTCGGTCATACCGCACATGAAGGAGCGCGGGGCAGGGCGGATCATCAACATCGC
>CAYWBD010000432.1:0-5113 GCA_964456315.1 uncultured Thermoflexus sp. | reverse complement strand
GGTTCACCCTGACGAAGCGGTTCAGGTGGTCGCTGAGATACGCAGGGACGCCGAGGAGCTCCAGGGTCGCCTCTAGCTGTTGCAGCCGGCCGCACGCGGCATCTCTGCCGTGCCCTGCACGGCAGAGTGAGCACGCCGCCGCCAGGGACGCGATGACCATGGCTGGAGCCCCCGTCCGGCGCGGTCCGAAGGACAACCGCCGGACGGGCACAGTATATCGTCGCTGTCCGGCGCGCCCCTGCCGCCCCCGCGGGATACAATCGCCGTTCCAGTTACGGTCGGACTAGGGTCGCCCGGCCTGCCGCCGCTGGTGCAGGCGCAGCCGGACGTAGCCAACTCGCCTGAAATCCAGGGAATCACGCATGGTCTTGAGCGACAGGACAATCCGGGAAGAGATCGTGGCCGGCCGCATCATCATCCGGCCGTTTGACTACAAGGACTTGCAGCCGGCCAGCGTGGACCTCCACCTGGACCGCAAGGTCCTCGTGTTCCGCAACAACCTGGACCCCTACATAGACCTCCGGAAGCCCATGGTCGAGCTTACGGAGCCAGTCGAAATACCCGAGGATAAGCCGTTCATCCTCCACCCCGGCGAGTTCGTCCTCGGGAGCACACTTGAGCACATCGAGATCCCGAACAACATCGTGGCGCGGTTGGAAGGCAAGAGCTCACTCGGCCGGATCGGGCTGCTCATCCACTCGACAGCCGGTTACGTGGACCCCGGCTGGAAAGGGCACCTGACGCTGGAGCTGACGAACGTCTCCCGCCTGCCGGTCACGCTCTACCAGGGTATGCGCATCGGCCAGATCTCTTTTCTGAGGATGACTACCGAAGTGGACCGGCCGTACGGGTCGAAGGAACTGGGAAGCCGCTACCAGGGACAGACTGACCCCACCGCGAGCCGGGCGCACCTTGACTTCGACCACCAGCTAAAGAAGGCGCAGCCGTAGCGCGTTGCGTCTCGGGCGACCGCGCCCAGTGGCGGTGTGTCCCAGCGTGCGTAGCAATGGCGTTGGCGCTCCCCTGCCCCGCCCGTAAGCCCTTCGACGGGCTCAGGGCGAACGGGCCTCGACAGCACGCCCCCGTCTACACTGGCGCACATGCCGTTCACGCACCGCGCACTTGACCTGGCCCGGCTGGCTGCCGGCGGGGTGTCGCCGCGGCCGCCGGTGGGCGCGGTCATCGTCAGAGACGGCCGGTCCGTTGGCGAGGGCTGGACGCAGCCCCGGCCTGGACCGCATGCCGAGGTCGCCGCCATTCAGGCCGCGGGCGCCGCCTGTCGCGGTGCGACGATGTATGTGTCGCTTGAGCCCCACGCGCACCATGGCGTCGCGCCCCCCTGCACTGATGCCATCATCGCAGCGGGCATCTCGAGCGTCGTCTGCCCCATCGAGGACCCCAACCCCCAGGTCAGCGGCAACGGTTTCAGGCAGCTCCGTGCGGCTGGAATCGAGGTGACCGTCGGCGGCCCGGCGGAAGATGTGCGCGCTGCGGAGGAGCTTGTCGAAGGGTTTGCGAAATGGATCACAACGAAGGGTCCATTCGTCATCGCCAAGTTCGCCATGAGCCTGGACGGGAAGATCGCCACGTCTTCGGGAGACTCGCAGTGGATTACGGGCGAGCAAGCGCGCCAGGAGGCTCACAGGTTGCGCGCTACGGCTGACGCAGTCATGGTGGGCATCGGCACTGTGCTGCGCGACGACCCTCGCCTGACCGCCCGCGGCGACCAGACGCCCGACGGGCGGCCGCGCCTCAGGGTCATCGTGGACACGCATGGCCGGATGCCCTCAACTGCCCGCCTGCTGGCGGAGCGAGGCGACGTGTTGTGGGTCCAGGGGCATGGCGCGCCCGGTGTAGCGGACGCGGCCCATGCTTCCGCCGCAGGTTCTGCCCGAACGTCAGAGCATCATGGTGACGGCAAGCCTGCCGCCCGGCTGGAGACCGTCAGGCTGCCTGCGTCAGCGCGAGGGGTGGACCTTGACGCCGTGCTCAGGCTCCTAGGGCAGCGGGATGTCTGCACACTCATGGTCGAAGGCGGCGGGACGCTCCTCGGTATTCTCTTCGACCTCGGCCTCGTCGACAAAGTCGCCGCATTCATCGCGCCTGTGGTCATTGGCGGCAAGGACGCGCCGGGTCCGGTGGCAGGGGCCGGCGTCGGGAGAATCGCCCAGGCGCTGCGGCTCGAGCATGTGCGGCACCGTGTGCTCGGCGACGATATTCTGGTGACGGGATACGTCACCCGGAGAACGGCCTGACGGCGACGCACCGGCCAGGGTCAATACGTTCGTCCAGAGCAGGCCCAGGAGCTGATGTCCCGTTTCCGATATGGAGCTCCCAATCTGCCCCTCACCCGCGCCCGCCATTTGCGGGCATCCGTCTCCCGCAAGTGGAGAGGGAATGAAGCACTTGGCTCAGGACTTCGGAGTCAGGACACTAATGCATGTTTAGCGGCATCGTCGAGGAAGTCGGGCGGGTCACCTCATACGACGGTGCCACCCTCGTCGTGGCGGCGAGCAAAGTGCTGGCCGACCTGAAAGTCTCTGAGAGCATCTGCGTGGCCGGGGCCTGCCTGACGGTGGTGGCGCGGGGCGCTGATAGCTTCACCGTGCAGACTGTCCCCGAGACCGTCCAGCGCACCAGTTTCGGTGGCCTGAAGGCAGGGATGGGCGTCAACCTCGAAAGGTCGCTGGCGCTGGGCGACCGCATCGGCGGGCACCTGGTGCAGGGGCACGTGGACGCCACAGGGACGGTCGCGGAGCTAGCGCCAGACGGCAACTCGGCCCGCGTCGGGTTCCGGGCGCCTGCCAGTATCATGAGATACATGGTTGAGAAAGGTTTTGTGGCCGTGGACGGGGCGAGCCTGACTGTCGTGGACTGCAGCGAGGGCGGGTTCTCGGTGGCTCTCATCCCGTACACGCTGGAGCACACGACGTTCGGCAAGCGGAAGCCGGGCGACTCCATAAACATTGAGGCCGATGTGACGGCGAAGTACGTTGAGCGCCTCGTCCGGCCCTACACGGTCGGTCGCCAACCCTGAGCATGCCGACACGCCGACGCCACGCTCCCACGCCCGCACCCGGCCGCTCGGACGGCCCTGTTGCCGATGTGGCCAGGCCGGACCAAGTTGTCGAGCGGGCCATCAAGGACTTCCGGGCGGGCCGTCTTGTCATCATCGTGGACGACGAAGACCGCGAGAACGAGGGCGACTTCGCAGCTGCGGCGGAAAAGGCGACCCCGGAGTCCGTGAACTTCATGGCCCGCCTTGGCCGCGGCCTCATCTGCACGCCCATGACGGCCAGGGACCTTGACCGGCTGAAGCTGCCGCCGATGGTCGAGCGCAACACGGCCACGCATGGCACGGCGTTTACCGTTTCGGTAGATGCAGCCCGCGGCATTACGACGGGCATCTCCGCCGCGGACCGGGCACGCACGATCAGGCTCCTGGCAGACCCAGAGTCCGGCGCCGCAGACTTCGCGCGCCCCGGCCACATCTTCCCGTTGCGTGCTCAGGACGGCGGGGTACTGGTGCGCGCCGGCCAGACCGAGGCGTCGGTGGACCTGGCCAAAATGGCCGGCCTCCGCCCTGCCGCGGTCATCTGCGAGATCATGAACGAGGACGGCACAATGGCGCGCCGCCCGGAGCTCGAAAAGCTCTCGGCGGAGCACGGCATCCCCATCGTCTCCGTCGCAGACATCATCTCGTACCGGTTCACCCACGAGAAGCTCGTCGAGCGCGTCGCTGAAGCGAAGCTCCCAACGGCGTGGGGTGATTTCACGATCGTCGCCTACCGCAGCCAGGTGGACCCTGCCGAGCATATCGCGCTGGTCAAAGGGACCATCGACGACTCAGAACCTGTCCTGGTCCGTGTGCACTCCGAGTGCCTCACCGGCGACGTTTTCGGCAGCCTGCGCTGCGACTGCGGGGACCAGGCCGAGATATCCCTGCGCAAGATCGAGGAGGAAGGCCGTGGCGTCTTCTTGTACATGCGGCAGGAAGGGCGCGGCATCGGCCTGCTCAACAAGCTGAAGGCCTACGCCCTGCAGGACGGCGGGCTCGACACCGTGGAGGCCAACGAAAAGCTCGGCTTCCCCATGGACCTGCGCCGCTACGGCATAGGGGCACAGATACTGGTGGACTTGGGGGTGCGCCGGTTCCGGTTCCTCACCAACAACCCGCGCAAGGTCGTGGGCCTCGGCGGGTTTGGCCTGGAGATGGTGGAGCGCGTGCCTGTTGTCACCCGTCCAAGGGCTGAGAACCGGCGGTACCTGGAGGTCAAGCAAACTAAGATGGGCCACCTCCTGAACATGGGCGACAGCGCCTCGGGGCCGAAATGACCCTCCCTCGCCCGTCATCCCGGAAATCGGGGAAGGCCACGACCCTCATGCCCGCAGCACCCGGCCTTGCGGTCGCGCAGCCAGGTCCAGCGCGGCCGGGATCGCCGCCCGTGATAAGGCCGTCGAAAGGCGGTCATCGCGAACTCACCGGGAGCCTTAGCGGTCGCGGCCTTCACGTCAGCATCGCAGTCGCCCGCTTCAACGAGCACATCACTCGACAGATGCTCGGGCTCGCGCTGGCCCGCTTAGCCGAACTCAACGTCAACGCGTCCGGCATCACCGTCGTCTGGGTCCCCGGGTCGTTTGAGCTGCCGCTTGCCGCCAAGCACCTGGCGCAGCTGCCCGGGATGTCCGCCGTCATCACCCTCGGCGTCGTGATCAGGGGTGAGACTGCACATTTCGAGTACATCGCGAACGCCGCGTCGCAGGGCATCGCCCGGGTGGCCGGGGAGACAGGGGTCCCGGTCATCTTTGGCGTCCTGACGACCTACAACGCCGGTCAGGCGATCGCACGGGTGCCGCACGCACGCGGGTACGCCGAGGCCGCGGTCGAGATGGCCAACCTGTGCTCCGCCCTCGGCACGCGCTAGGGTCGTCGGCCTCGCTGGCAGGGGGAGCGTGGGTCTGGGACGCGCCGGGCTAACGTAGATACCAGAACTGATAGCCTCGGCCTGGCGGCCCCGCCAGTGCAGCGCCGTCGCCCAAGCCTCATGCCCCGCGTCATCTTTCACATAGACCTGGACGCCTTCTTCGTGATGGTCGAAAGAGCGCGCGACCC
>CAYWBD010000431.1:0-4343 GCA_964456315.1 uncultured Thermoflexus sp. | reverse complement strand
TACTCAACGACCAGGCGGGCCGACAGGATTGGGTTGCCGTCGAACGACGTCCAACTGTGCCACTGGCCCTGGACGACCCCGAGCCCGCTCTCCAGAAGCGTGACGCCGGTCAACGCCCCATGCGTCTGGACCAGTTCCTGGAGCCCAACGGCCAGAGAAGGGGTCCTTATCCATGTCCCAGGAGTTTCCTTCGGCCAAGTCCAGCTGACCTCAAAGTTCGTCCTGGTCGCCCAGCGCTGAGCTGGAGAAGACCCCGCAGAGAATGTCGCAGGCGCGCCTGACCTTTCCAGGCTGAGTGTGGTCGGGAGCACGTTCCCCCACCCAGCCTGGTTCAGGTATACGAAGGCGTCGGTTATGGTGGCGTTGGCAGGGATGTTCACGCCTGTCCAGCGCCAGCCCCCATACGCCGGACCAAGGTTGCCAGGCGCGCCCGCGTAAACACTGACCTGGGTCTGACTGTACCCCGGCCAGCCTGCTGGCGACTCCGCCGCGTCGTCTGAGTTAAGCGCGACCTGGAACTCCGCAGTGACGGTCTGGGCCGGGCCCTGGGCAACTTCAGCGCAGCGGTCGATCGAGTAGGTGTCCCGGACTGCCCCCGCCTGGTCTATTGACTCCATCTTTAGCCGGCAGCCGCTGACGTCCAAGCGGACGTAGTGGAAGTCCGCGAAGCTCAGCCCGCCTGGGCTCAGGTGGAAGGCGTCAGTGTATGCGGGATACAAGCTGCGCCCGCCGCCGCCGGTCGTTACGTACACCACACCGCCTGCCTCGATCGTTGAGGGCGTTCCGTAAGGCGCGCCGCCGGTGACGCCCACCAACGGGACGGTGCGGCCGTACACGTGGTTGTCCCCTGAGAACACCAGGTCGGCGCCGCGGGACTGTAAGACACCCCCAAGCAGGTTCCTGGCGTCAGTCGCAGGCTGCTGGGTCAACGGGTGCACACTGCCCTCGCCGAACAGCGGGTGGTGGTACACGACAAACTTCCAGAACGCGCCGCTCGCGGCGAGGTCCGCCGACAGCCAGTTCGCGGTAGCCGGGTCTATCGTTTCGTGGCTGATCACCGCTATGTGCGCGTTCCCGTAGTCGAAGGAGTATGTCTTTTCCTCACGCCCTGCCGGCCCGTTCTGCGGCTGGACGAACAGGCTGCGGAAAGGCTCGCCGCCGTTTGCCACGACGTCGTGGTTCCCAGTCGCCAATGCAGACGGCGTTGACTTCATGATCTCTTTGTACACGTTGAACCAGTTGTTCTGGAACTCCATGTAGGTGCCGTTCTCGTAGACGTTGTCGCCCGTGGTGACCAGCAGGTCCAGGCCGCCGACGGCCATTCGGTCACGCAGCGCCCGCTGGCTCGTGCTGTTGCTGCCGGCATCGCCAAACAGGCCGATCCTGACTGCGCTCGCGAGACCGCCACTTGCGGTCTTCAAGCGGAGGTGCTCTCCGGGCAGCACATCCACGCCGTTGATGTCGATGTGGTACTCGTAGGCAGCGCCCGGCCGGAGCCCGGTCAACGTGACCTCGTGCTGGAAGAAGCCGTTCGAGTTCGGGTTGTATGACGAAGTCCCGCTGGCTGTCAGGTCCACGCCCGGGCCTGGCTCGACTGTGCCTTTGAAGTACCGCCAAGGAGCCCCGGCGGCGACTACCGTGACGGGCGTCGGCATGTCAAGCACAAGTGAGGGGATCAGGGAAAAGTCGGAGCTGCTAATCACCCTGTTGTGGCCCCTCACGGCCAGGACGTTCTGACCGGTCACCAGAAGGGGCCTGAACCAGCTGATGTCCACAAGGTCCGCCGGTTGCGGCAGCGTGTTCCCGCCCGACGCCTCGTGGTCGGAGTCGGCGACCGTGCTGATGGAAGGGAACCCTGTCACGTTGGACCTGGCGACCTCGTGCCCGTTAAGGTACGCCACGTACCCATCGTCGTAGTCGACCCGCAAGCGCATTCCTGTCACCAGCGCGGGATTGTCGATGTTGAACGACTTTCGGGCGCTCACGGTCAGGTAGCCGTTGAGCATGTCGCTGAGGTTTGTGCCGTCATCGCCGTCTGCGTAGCCAAACCCGCTTGCCCCGGTCAGCCAGGCGGAATCATCGAACGTTATGGCCGTCCACGGCTGGGACTCGCGGTAGCGGACGGTGGGCACGCCTGAGATAGACGTCGCCCAGACGACGGTCATCCTGTCAGGCCCAGGCATCTGGAGGTACGGGCCGCGCACGAGGGTGGAGCCGACCGCCGGCGCGCCAGCGACCTGAAGTGACGGGATAAGCGAGAAATCGGAGCTGCTGAGCGTGAAGTTGTGGCCCTGGACGGCGAGCACGTTATCGCCGGCGATTAGGGAACCTTTGAACGGGGTCACGTCAAACACGGCGGGAGGCGGGCCGCCACTGGCGGAGGCCTCGTGGTCGAGGCTTGCGACCCTGTTGAACGCTGGAGGGCTGCCACCGACGCCTGAGCGTGCGACCTCGACGCCGTTTATGTAGGCGACGAACCCGTCATCAAAGTCCATGGTGAAAGTCAGGGCCGCAATGCTCGCCGGGTCTGCCACGTTGAAAAGTTTTCGGGCGTAGACGCTCAGGTAGCGGTTCTGCATGTCCGCGAGCACGGTGGCGTCATCTGCATCTCCATACCCGATTCCGGTCGGGCCCGAAAGCCACGCCGCGTCGTTGAACGTCACGGCCTTCCAGTTCGTTGGTGGCTCGGACTGGCCTTTGAAGTACCTCCAGACCTGCCCGGGCAGGATGGGGAGGGCGGGGAGCGCTGGGGTGACTGCACAGACCACCGGTGCGAACGTGGATGCTCCGGCTGTGTTCACGGCGCGTACGCGGTAGCAGTGCTCGGCGCCTGGCGTCAGCCCAGTGTGGACGAAACTGACCGTGCCGGCAGGAAGGCTCTGGACCAGGGCGAACAGACCGCCCACGCCGGACACTGAAAGCTCAAGCTCGAACGTGACCTCATTGTCTGAGTTATCGGCCCAGGCGAGGCTGATCTGCGTGGGCCTGACGTCCGTCGTGGCCAAGGCAGAAGGGCTGGCCGGGACACCACCAAGGACCACGAGCGACGGCTTCAATGAGAAGTCGGAGCTGCTCCGGAGCCAGTTGTGGCCCTGGATGGCGAGCACGTTGTTCCCCGGTACGAGCAGCGCCTTGAAGGCCGTTATGTCGATCACGTCCGCTGGTCTTGGGTTGCTGCCGCCGCCAGCCGCCTCGTGCTCGGCTGTCGCCAGTGCGCTGAACAGGGGCGGGGTCCCCGCCACGTTGGCCCGGCGCACTTCCACACCGTTGAGATAGGCAACGTAGCCGTCGTCGTAGTCGACGGTGAGCGTGAGACTGGTAACTAGCGCGGGGTCCGTGACGACAAACGTCTTGCGGATATACACGCTGGAGTAGCGGTTAAGCATGTCCGAGAGCACCGTTGCGTCGTCGGAATCGCCGTAGCCGAAGCCGCTTGGGCCGGCCGGCCAGCTGAAAGCGTCAAACCCGTTGCCCTTCCAGTCGGCCGGAGGCTCGGACAGGCCTTTGAAATACGACCATGTCGCCCCCGGCGGGACCTGGGCCAGCACGGCGGCCTGAGCCTGCCTCCCCTGGCTTGACCAAATGGCGGCGGGGAGCAACACGACCGCAAGCACTAGTGCGACCCGCCACAGCCTGGCTGATAGCAGCCGACCGACTCTTACACCTGGCATCAATTGACAGTCTCCTAACCGTGTAGCGTTGGGTTCGGGCCGGCTTCTACGACTTCCAGGACTGACAATCATCGTCGCCTACCATACAGCCCAACCGGCGACGGGCAAGCCGCACACCGTGTGAGGTCTCGCCACTTGGATCGAACAACAGGTTTATCAACTGGCGGCGGCGATGTCGGTAAACGGCGGGTAAATATTGGCTGGCTTTCCGGTCTGCTTCCTGTGCACTCGCGGGTGCGCGTACGTTAGCCAAGTGGGTCGCGGGGCACGGCAGGGCCGCGCTCAGCGGGCGATCGGGGGCCGGATGCTCGCCTGACCGCGCCGGAAGCTGGTCGCGGGCCTGGGCCGCTCGAAGGTTGCTGCCCTACCTGGGAGATGCTCAGGCGGCGTCTGGGCACCCGGGGCGCCCTGCACCGTTAGCCGGCGAGCCGCTTCTTGCGGGCCGCGAGTTTTTCGACAAAGCTCTCGATGTGCCCGCTGTCGGTCAGCACAGGCTCGACGTCCATGCCGCGGATCCAGACCAGCCCCGGCCGCAGCGGGTTGACCCTGGTCTTGAGATCCGGCAGAGGCTCACCCAGGGCTGCACGCACGAAAATGTCCGGCATGTTCAGCCCTGCGTTGGTGAAGAACTGGTGCGTGGTGAAAAACCTGCCACTGTTGATCTCCGTCAGG
>CAYWBD010000430.1:0-13408 GCA_964456315.1 uncultured Thermoflexus sp. | reverse complement strand
TAACCATGGCCGGGTCGTGACGTTTGGGAATGGAACCGGCCTTGTCAGATTGGATGACCGTTACGGGGATTCCGTCGGCTCGCTGTGCTGAACGAAGAAAGAGGCGGGAGAGGCGATAAGTCTCTACCTCGAACAGTGGGAGAAAAGGTTCGGGGGGCGGCACCTCAACGACGCCGCATAACGGGTCCGGGGCACGCGCCGGGTTCGCCAGGTGATTGATTGGAGAACAAGTCAAATGGAAATGACAGAGTACCGGACTCGTCGGAGGGCGAAATTGGCTCTGGATGCTGCTTTGAGGGACGGACGCCTCCCCGCGGTTCCAGCCACCGTGAAAATGGCAGGGCCTGCGGGTAGCTCAGCCCGCCGTGAGGTTCGCTTTATCCAGTACAAGACTCACCAGTACAAGGTGACGGACCCAACCAGGGACATAATGGGCGTGCCAGCCTTTCAGGTCGTTGGCCTCGGGCTGACCTATGACCCCAGAACCGGAAAGCAGTGGAGGCCGGTCTGGTTCGCGCTCCTCCCGGATGGGTACGAGCGCATCGCTAAACCAACCAGGTCAGGTGCGGGGACGCGCCGGAACATCGCTATTTCTTAGCCACAATTGACCCGGGAGTCACAGCTTCGACACTTCACGAGATGGCCCAGAACAGAGTAATTCTGGTGATTCTGCCGTCGGTCATAAACGGGAGCGCGATTTACAGTAACGCCCAGAATGTGGTCTTTTAACAGACATTGTTCAAAGAGTTCGTCTTTCCTGCACCAAAGCGATGGAAGTAAGATCCGGGGAGACAAAAAGAGAGCCGCACCCACGCGCAAGAAAGCCGCGAGCTGGCGTTACGCCTGCAATCTTGGTCGTGTCCGCTGCATGCGGAGGCGACGGGAGCGCAACCTCGGGCTGGGCCACTGGCGCAGTCACAGACGAGACGGTTGCCAGGAACGCGTTCGAGTCAAGTGTCACGCCTTCGGACCGCGTCTTCGCAGTGGAATGCCTGAAGGCAGCCAGGCTCAAGTTCGGGAAACGCTATGACATCACTGGCCTGCCCGGCGCGACGGCCGCTACGCTGATGTCCTTCGAGCAGAAGGACATCGAAGTCAGGTTCTTACCGTCGCACGAAACGCCCGTCAGCCAGGGCATCCCTGTGGCGAGGGAGATCTTCGGGCCAGACGCAGAGCTCACTGGAGGGCGCCTTCCGTGGGATTACGGGATTACCGATGAGCGGGCGTGCCAGCCGGGGAACCTAGGCGGCGGACACGACTGCACGCGACAGCCCAAGTACGCCGACTTCGTGACCCACGGCAGCTTCATCATGTTCTGCGAGGGCAGGGAGCCGGCGGAGGGCGCTCGCGCTGTCAGGAGATCCTTGAGCTGCTTTCGAAGTGATGCGAACTTGTCCCCTGCTCTCCGAGGACTCAGCTGATGACCACCAGGGGAAGACCTTGGTCGCGAGATGAGCGCCTCGTGGTCCTGAGCTTCTACCTACGTACTCCGTTTAGCGCCATTGACCAAAGACACCCGGAGGTCATCGCTATCGCAATGAAACTTGGCCGTACGGCGAGTTCCATCGCAATGAGGGCGCTGAATTTCGCGAGTTTGGACCCTGACCTGAGAGCATCGGGGCGAACTGGACTCGCAGGAGGAGTCAGTCGAGCGGAGCGCGAGCTCTGGGAGGAGATGGAACAGGACCGTGATGCTTTCGCCGCAGACAGTCAGTCAGTAGCGGAGCGCCTGGGGTTGCAGGCCGCCACAGATTTGGAAGGCTTTTCAATGCCACCGGATGTGCCTTCGGAGCAACTGGGCACGGTCAAGCTCAGACGCCTGCAGAGGTTCTTTAGGCAGGCGGTCCTTGCCGCCTACGGCGAGACCTGCGCGATCTCGAAGCTGGCCGTTCCTGACCTCCTCAACACCTCACATATCATCCCATGGAGCGAAAGCGTCACGCGAAGAGCGGACCCAAGGAACGGGATCGCTCTGAACGCGCTGTACGACAGGGCGTTCGACCGGGGCCTGATCTCGTTCGATGAACAGCTAAAGGTGCTTGTGTCTCCCCGATTGAAACGGGCGGACGTCACCGAGTTCCACAGGCTCGCATTGACGGAGATTGAAGGCAGGCGAGCCCAACGTCCTTCGCGGTTTCCTCCTGACCCTGTTGCGCTCGAATATCACCGGGACGTCGTGTTCATGAAATAGCGAGGCGAACCCACATGCCCGGCCGCTCAACGCCTCGGAATCAGAGAAACAGAGGGGGCACGACAATCGTCGTGCCCCCTCTGTTATACCGGCCCCCGTCCCGAGTCCAACATGCCCACCATTCCCCCATGGGACAGGGCAACGCTATTTCAAAACACCCTCAGCGCCGCCATTCCCGTCGAGACGCCCTGCACCACCGGCCAGGCCCGGCCCGGCTCAGCCGGGCTCAGCCCGTAGCGCTGCTCTGCGGACTGCAAGATCAGCCCTAGCATCTGCGGGTAGCTCATCCCGGCCAGCCTGCACATCTTCGCCAGGTGCCCGTCCCAGCACCAGCCGGGGTTCGGGTTGACCTCCAGCAAGTGCGGGTTGCCCTCGGCGTCCAGGCGCCAGTCGAAGCGGGCGTAGTCCCGGCACCCCAGGCGCAGGAACATGGTCTTGCAGTGCTCGACGATGGCGTCCACGGTCGCCCGCGGCGCCTGCGTCGGCACGGACAGGATGTTCCAGTACGGCGAGCTGGGGTCCCACTTGGCCTCGTAGCCGCAGATCTTGGGCATGTCCTCTGGTACCGCCGAGTAGTCCTCCTGCGTGACGGGCAGGACGTGGAACGCGCCGGCGTTGCCCATGAGGCCCACGCTAATGTCGGCGCCCGTGAGCAGGCGTTCGACGATGACGGGCCGCTGTCCGCCGGTGAGGCGGCGCACGGTGGCTATTGAGCCGGCCAGCTCGGCGGCGTCCTTCGCAACGCTTTGTTGCGTGATGCCGAACGAGGAGTCGCCGAAGTTCGGCTTGACGATCACCGGGAACGGGAACGGCAGGCTCGACGGGGCGGGCTCTCCGGGGCCGACGAACACGCCGGGCGCGACCGGCACGCCGATTTCCCGCGCCACTCCGCGCACGAGCGACTTGTCGTAGCAGTGCGCCAGCGACTGCGGGCCGGCGCCGGTGTACGGGATGTTCAGCACGTCGAGCATAGCCGGGACGTGCAGCTCCAGCCGGGCATCGTTGTTGTAGCCCTCATCGCAGAGGTTCAACGCCAGGTCGAGGCGGGCCGCGGCGAGGTCCTCCAGCAGGTTGGCGTGGCGGTCGAAGTAAGTGAACTCGTAACCGGGCAGGCGCGACAGCGCGGTACGCAGGAGGCCGATGGTCTCCATGTCGTCTTCGTCGAATGTGCCGTTGGGCTTGACGAGGTCCACGCGGGTCGGGTCGCCCTGGATGACGCCCACACGGAGCGTGGCGCGTTTTTGGGCTAGACCCACATCCGCGCCCGCCTCTTGCGGGAACCCGTCTCCCTGCGAGGGAGAGGGGACCGGGGTCCGCGCACTGTTGCCGTTGGCGGGCGCGTGGCCGCTGCGGTTGTGGTGGCCGTTCGCGGTCGCACCGTTGCCGTTCGCTTGGGCATGGCCGTTGCCGTTGTGGTGGCCGTTCGCGGTCGCACCGTTGCCGTTCGCTTGGGCATGGCCGTTGCCGCTGTGGTGGCCGTTCGCGCCCGTGTTAACGCCGTTGGTGTGCCCGTTTCCATTCAGCGGAGCCTGGCTGTGGCCATTGCCGCCTGCGTGACCGTTCCCATTTACCAGCGCCTGGGCGTTGCCATCCCCGTTCCCGTTCGCAGCCGCGCTGGCGCCGTTGCCGTTCCGGGCGGGTGTTGCCACCTTGCGCACGTCTGCCGTGACGATAATCCGTTGGCCCATGAGGCCGAGGTCCTGGTTCTTCTGGGACTTGGTCTCGTAGTCGGTCCCGAACGTCACGCCCGAGAAGCCGCCGTCTTCCAGGAGCTTCTGGATGCCGTCGCGGCTGTAGAGCCGGGCGGCGTAGAACTGGTCGATGAGCACGCCCTTTTCGATGTGCCCGACCATCTCGCGGGAGATGATTTTCTGGCCGTCGGCGGAGAACTGGCGCTCCCGGCAGACGTACTCCTTGGGCGTGATCCACTCCCAGGATCGGGCGTCGAAGTTGGCGCGAACCCACTCGCCGTCGGTGATGTCGAGGAGCAGGCGGCCGCTGGAGTCCAGGACGCGGCGGACCTCCGCAAGCACGAGGGCGTCGTCCTGGGCGTTGGAGAAGTAGCCGAAGCTGTTGCCCGCGATGTAGACGCGGTCGAAGTTGGAGTCCCGGTAGGGGAGCTTGCGTGCGTCGCCCTCGCGGAAATGGACCTCAAGGCGTTCTTCGGCGGCGGACTTGCGGGCGCGGCCGATCAGGTACCGGGAGCGGTCGAACCCGTCTACCGAACGGAAGCCGCGCCTGGCCAGTTCAAGGGCGTGGCGCCCCTGGCCGCAGCAGAGGTCAAGGATGCGTTGCGAGGGCGCGAGGTCAAGCGCCCTGGAAAAAATATCGGCCTCGGCCTGGGTCAGGGCCGGGTCGTCGACGACATCTGCGTCTGTCTTGAGATAGGTGGAGTTGAAGATCTCCTGCCACCAGAGCGGGCTGACGTGCTCTTCAAGTCCGGCGACTGCGCCAAGCGCCCGCGGTCTGTTCGTGGTCCTCGGCTTTCCAGTCCGGGGACTATCAGGGGGTTTTGTAGTCATCTCTCCTCTTCAGCGCGCCCGGTAACGCGCGGTAGTGATCCGGGAAAACCGTTTGGGTTTTCTCATCCCCAGGCGACCGAGCGTGTCGCCGCCGAAGCGGCCAACACAGCCCGCTACGTTTCAGCCACGCACGGTTGGGGGGAGCACCCGGCATGCAACGGCGGGCCAGCAGACGCTGGTCGTCGGTACCGGAGCGGTCCGTCCCGGCCGTGGGGGCGAGCGGGCCCCTGAACGCGGTTCAGGTGGCGGTTGCTCAAGCCCGTCGGGGTTTCTCCACGCCGATGGTCCCGATCGGAATCAGGACTACATCATGGTCGAAGAATCACCGAGCTTTGCCTGGACCTCTGTCTGCAGCCGCATTGCTGCGGCCGGCCTGGAGACGGACGGCGATGCACACGCATCACTCACGCGCAGATTATGACGGTCTGGGGCGCGCGTCAATGTCCTTTCCCGGCGTTTCTGCCCCCTCTACCCGGTCCCTGGCGAGCGCGAGGTCCCGCGTATTTGCTCCAGCGATGGCACGGAGGACGTGGGCGGTGACGCGACGCACCTGTTTGACGGGTGCCTCGACGACGACGTCCGGGCGGTCATCGAGGAGCCCCCAGTACGGCGGGACCTCGGACGGACGGATCAGCCCGGCGGGCGCCATGATGTAGTGGCACTCGGCGGCCCTGAGGTAGGCGGGGTCGTGGAACTTGGTGGAGAAGGTTGCCACGCGACGACCGTGCGACTCCCTCTTCCCCAGCGCTTGCTTGTGCCCAGCTTCGGCCTGACGGTACGCTGCGTCTTCACGCCAGCCGTCGCCAGACTGTGCGCGCGCAAGTGACGCCGCGGCCTCCAGCACCCCGGCCGTGAGGGTCACAGCATCGTCCACGGCGGTGGCGCGGCCGGCGAGGCGGCTGGCGTCCCTGGGGGTGTTGTCGTCGCGTGCGGCATCGGACCTGGATGACTTGACCTCCACGATGTAGACGCGGTTGCCAGGCCCGAGCGCTGCGACGTCGGTGATCCGGCCGGAGGGACCCTCCAGCTTTACCTCAAACGCCATCGCCCGGCACGCGGCGCTTTCCCGGAGCCATCGCCAGGCGGCCCATTTGAGGCGGTAGGTGAGCTCCGACTCGTTATTGCGCTTTAGGAGGAGCATCGTCACGAACTGCCGGGCCGCACCGGTGGGCAGCCGGCGATTGCCTGTGTTCGGTGACGGCTGCCGGATGGCTCATGGGTCATGCTGGCTTCACGTTTCCCACATCGGCCTCTTGTTGCCCCGCTCGCAGCTGTGTGCGAGCCTCTACTGGTCGCCGGCACATAATCGCAGGCGGCATGCCGGGCAGGCGACGGGTTGTCTCATTCGTCGCCGCCGATGGGCAAGGCGCCCAGGCGAATCGGAGGTCGAGCCAGATGAACGACCGGCCCACCAAGCGGTTGCACAGGAGCAGCAAGGACAAGATGTTGTTCGGCGTCGCCGGCGGGCTGGCCGAACACCTGGACATAGACCCGGTGTTCATCCGGGTTGCGTTCGTAGTGCTCGGGTTCATGTTCTGGGGGGTTGTCGTCTACATCGCGCTGGCTGTACTCACACCGCAAGAATCAGCGCCTGCGTCCTCGCCTGGCGACACTGCGCGCAAGAACGTCGAGCAGATCGGCGCCGAGGCGACAGCAGCGGCCAACAAAGCCGGGGAGGAGATCGCGAAGCTCAGGGTCGACCGGCTCAGGGCGTCATACGTCGGAGGTTTGCTGGTGGTCGTCGGCGCGATCATCCTGGCCAGCAACCTCGGGTGGTTTGGGCGATGGTTCTGGAGCAGATGGTGGCCGGTCGGGATCGTCGCGGTCGGAGCGCTGTTGCTGCTGGGCCTGGGACGGCGCAAGCAGCCGTAGTGGGCATACAGAAACACTGCCATTAGAAGCAGACCGAGATCCTGAAACTAGTTCAGGATATAGTCTTCCAGTTAGCCTCTAGCTGGCGCCGTGGTCGGCCGTGGCCTGGCCGGCTGGCGTCTCCAAAAGCGCGCGCAGCTTCCCGGCGATGGCCCTGTACTCATCTGCGATCGCATGTGAGGCCAAGACTGGCGGCCTGGCGGTGTCGCGGTATTCGAGGCGCATGGCTGTACGGCCCAGGAACGGGATGCCCATCTCGGCGGCAAGGTCCTCTCCCGCCCCTCGCCCAAAGAGCTCCCCGGAGAAGTTCTCAACGATGCCAAGGACGTTGAGTCTCATCTTCCGGACCATGTTGATTGACCGCTTGGCGTCTAGCACCGCCAACTCCTGCGGCGTGGCGACGATGACAAACCCGTCCAGGTTCAGCGTCTGCATGACGGTCAGCGGGGCGTCGGATGTGCCCGGCGGCAGGTCGCAAACGAGCCAGTCCAGGTCGCCCCAGTCGGTCATGTGGAGGAACTGGTTGATGGCGTTGTGGATCATGGGCCCGCGCCAGATGATGGCCTCTTCTTCGTTGTCCTGAAAGAAAGCCATTGACATGACCTTCACGCCGAACCGGGAGGAGGGGATGAACCTGCCCTCTTCCTGCAGGGGTCCCTCCGAGATGCGCAGGACCCGCGTGACGTTGGGACAGTCGATATCGCAGTCGAACAGGCCGACGTCCTGGCCCTGCTGGGCAAGCGTGACGGCCAGGTTGACGGCAACGGTAGTCTTCCCGACGCCGCCTTTGCCGGAATAGACGCCGATCCTGCGCTTGATGCGGCCCAGCTTCTCCGACAGGGCCTTGCGGTCCTGGAACTGCTTGCGCATCTGTGCAAGGCGCGCGTCTTCCTGGGGAGTGAGTTTTCGGGGGCCGGCCTGTCCGGCGGGCGGAGTCACCATGTCGGGGCGGTCTCGCATTCATGCTGAGGGGCGCAACTGGTGCGCCCCTCACGGTCTGCCAACCAGCCGGCGGTGCGGGCGCGCCGGCCCGCGTCCGGGCGGCCTAGTCTATCCCGAGAAGTTTCTTGCCATCCTCGGAGATGCGGTCAGGCGACCACTGCGGCTCGAACACGACGTCAACCTGGACGTCCTCCACGCCTTCGAGTTCTGCGATGCGCCACTCGGCCTGCTGGGCGATGTAGGGCCCCATGCCGCAGCCGGCGGCGGTGAGTGTCATCTCAACGTGGACATCGCCGTCGGCCACGTCAACGCTGTAGATCAGTCCAAGGTCAACCACGTTGACCGGGATCTCGGGGTCGTAGACCTCTTTGAGGGCTTCGAGGACCTTTTCCTTGGTCACGGCGATCACGGCCGGGGCCGTCGCCTGTGGAACGTCCTGCGTCTTTTCTGGCATGAGATGTCTCCTTGACTGTGTTTGCCATTCTCAGTCGGGTTCGGGGCCGTGTCAATTTGGCAGTTTTACGTGCGCCTATGCGCGCAAAGTGGAGGTTTGTTCGGTGAGCTACCGGTCAGAGTGCGGCGCCGTGCGCGACGCGACGCTTGTGCCGTTTCCAGACTTGCCACACGAACCAGTACACCAGTGGCAGGATGATGATGGAGAACAGCCCCGTCCCTTCGGCCGGCGAGACGAAGATCACGGTCGCGATGCCGACGACGGCGCCGACGGTGCTGTTGAGGGCAAGGTGAACGGCCGGGCTCAGGAGCAGGTCCACGGGTAGCTCAATCCCCTTCTTGACTCCCAGGTCGTCGAAGACCCTGTTCTCGAGCGCGTAGATGCTCTGGTCGCCCATGCCGGTGTACCGGGCGTCCAGGTCGAACCCGCGGCGTCGCTCCACCACGCCGCCCATGAACACGGCCCGTTTCCACCGGAAGGCGAACCGCACGACGAGCGGGTTCAAGAGGAGGACAAATAGCGGCACTGCGCCGAAGGCCGACTGCGCGAGCCCTCCCAGCTCCCTCAGTCCGGACGCGGAGGCGTCGACGCTGAGCGGGATCAAGCCAATGGTCACCAGCAGCCCTATCAGCGGCACGAACCGCAGGAGGACCAGCGCCCGCTCGTAGCCCACTGACACGCCTGCGGCGTAGCTCATGAGCATGAGCAGCCTGTCAACGCTCTGGATCTCCGGGGTCATCTCCGTAGCCCGCTCCAGCCGGACTTTTCTCAGGACGCCTTCGACGCGCCTGGTCCGCCCCGCGATGTGTGCGTCTATCCAGAACAGCGTGACCTGCCTGATCGCGAACCCATACCACCAGCGGCAGATTGGCGAGGCCATCCTGCTGAAAAGGCGCGCAGCGACCAGGCGCGAGGCGCGGAGTGACCCTGCGGCCCCCGGGTCCACGGCGGCAGCCTCAACAGGGGACGACTTGGAGGCCTCGGAGACGACCCAGGCTGCGGGGCGCCGTTCGACGGAGTCCCTCGCCAGTGCGTAGGCCTGCAATAGTTGGGGCAGACTCGTCTGGAGGGCGGCGAGGTCCGGCTCGCGAGTTTCGATGGAGATCAACAGTCTCCTTCAGTCCGTGTCTCGGAATCAAAGCGGACAGGAACGGCGCGGGCGCGTAACGAGGGATTCGAGCCAGTTCAGCTCAACCCCCTCACCCTAAGCCCTCACCTGCTGGGAGTTGGGATATCTACCCCCGGCCGCAGCTGTGCCTGCCTGGCCAAAGAAGTGCATGCCGGCCTGCGGCGGCGGTCATCGTGGCACGATGTCGAGCTCTATGTGGCTCGGCCTGGCAGTGTCGTGGTAGACCGTGTTCGTCGCCACCGCAACCTCCGCTGAGTCGGATCCCTTGCCCGTGTTCAGGTTGCGGTCGAACCGCGGGAAGTTGGAACTTGAGACCTCCAGCCGGATGCGGTGGCCTTGCTTGAATAAGTTGCTGGTCGCGACGAGGTCTATCTCGATCCGCTCGACTTGGCCCGGCGTCAGGAGGGACGCCCGCTCCCGCGACGCCCTGTAGCGTCCCCGGACGATCCCGTCACAGAGGTTGATCGCCTCGCCAGACGGGGCGACATCCAGCAGCATGGCGGTGAAGTCAGTGTCCGGTGCCGAGCTGGACACCCACAGGGTGGCCTTCACCGGCCCCGTTACCTCGACTTCCCGGTCAAGGGGCGGAGTTGTGTAAACAAGGACGTCCCCCCTGTCTTCCTTGCCAGCCTGGTCTAGGGGCCCTGCAGGCAGTGCGCCGGCCCAGGGCGCGCAGCAAATGTTGCCTCCCCTCGTGGGCACCGGGTCCATGGGGTCATAGAGATAAGAATCAGGCCGCTCACCGCCCACGGGCGGCGTAACGGACAGGGCCCCATCGCCGCGCCGTGTGTTGGCTCGGCCGTTCGACTGCAGGTAGTAGCGGGTTCGCAGGGCGCGCGTAAGGGGCCACTCGTTCTCGCTGCGCCATTTGTTCTCACCCATCACGAAGATGCGGACAGGCGGCTCGCCCGGGTTTCCGGCCGCCTTGAGCCCGAGCCAATGGTCGTACCAGTCAAGTTGCAGCGCGTCGAGGTCGAGGCCGGTGGCGCCAGCACGCTGACCGTAGTCGATCATGCCGGTCGCGTTGGTCGCAAGCCCGGTGTGGCTCCATGGCCCGATCACCAGCCGTGCGGAGCGGGCGGCCTCGGAGGGCCCGTGTTGGCGCATGCGGGTGTAGTTCCGGATGGTGCCCATCAGGAAAATGTCATACCAGCCGCCGACGTTCAGCGACGGCACGCTAATGCTGGCGTGATGGTCTTCGATGCTCAGCGCTTTCCAGTAGGCGTCGTCTGCGGGATGGGCCATCCAGTCGTAGTAGTAGCCCGCTTCCGCGCTGCGGATGAGCGGCTGCTTCAGCAGGGGGAGGGCCTTGAAGGCGTCCCGCATGGCGTCGGCGGCGTCGACCATCTCCTCCAGACGCTCGGGAGTCAGCCCGAGACGGCGCATCAGGGCTCCGCCGTTGCGGCCAGTGAGCGCCCAGATCGTCCAGGAGACGTTGAAGCCCAGGTTGAACGCACCGCCCTGGTAGGCCCAGCCCTCGTGGTAGTCCGAGGCCGTGACGAAAGGCGCGATTGCGGTTAGGTGTGGCGGACGCGTAGTGGCGGCCAGCCACTGGGTCGCCCCGACGTAGGACCCGCCGAACATCCCTGTCTTGCCGTTTGACCACGGCTGCCTGGCGCTCCACTCGATGGTGTCGTGTCCGTCGTTCGCTTCGTTCACGAACGGAGTGAAGTTGCCTTCGGACGTGAACCGTCCCCGGGTGTCCTGCACGACGACCGCGTAGCCGCGCCGGACTGCGGCCATACCGAGCGAGCCGCTGCCGGCGGCCCGACCGAACGCCTGCGACTTGTCGTACGGCGTACGGGTCAGGATGACGGGGTGGCGGCCCTCGCCGGCCGGCCGGTAGACATCAGCGAAGAGGCGCTTCCCGTCGCGCATGGGTACAGGTACGTCAAACTCGACGCGGGCTGACGTTGGCTCTGCCATAAGGCCTCCCTGCGGTGGCGGCGGCACGCGGTGCCGTTACGCCGGGCGCTGCCCGATCTGGGCCGCGGTGGCGTGCGCCAGACGACCCGTTGCGGGCGTGATGGTACCCCATCGGCCCGGCCAGCCACCCACAGCTCAGAGGCGAGATCCCATCCCTGACCGTCATTCCGAGGCCCGTTCGGCCTAGGGATCTGGGGCTTGGCACCGTTGAGTTCGGGAATTATATCCTTGACACAAGGCTCCCTACTTGCTATCCTTCTCAGTGTAGGGGCCGGAAGTAGGCGTCCGACCGACAAGCCTGTTTAGCTCCTTGACGACCTTCTTCGGGAACACGCTCGCAATCAGTTCATCGTCGGTCATTTCAGAAGCGGGCTTGCCCTTCTTCTTGCGGGGTTTCTTAGATGGCTCAGTCATACGCAGTCAACCTCATATCCCTTCTCAGGGACTTTGACACCGATGAAGAATGCCGGACAAGGCTTGAGCAAATCCGCTGGCCGGACGGAATCGCCTGCCCGCGCTGCGGGGGCCGCACGATCTCCCGGATTCAGAAGCGGGCGCAGTTCGATTGCGACGCCTGCCGTTACCAGTTCTCGGTGACTTCCGGGACGATCATGCACGACACCAAGATACCCCTCTCCAAATGGTTCATCGCCATCTACCTCATCCTCGAATCGAAGAAGGGCGTCTCGGCCAATCAACTCTCCCGCACGCTCGGCATTGGCTACAAGGCGTCCTGGTATCTCTGCCACCGCATCCGCGAGGCTTTGAAGATGGATAACCCCCGCCAGTTGACCGGAACGGTTGAAGTGGACGAGACCTACGTTGGGGGTAAAGTCCGCGGGAAAGGTCGGGGCTACCGCGATAATAAGGCCATCGTCGTTGGGGCTATTGAGCGCGGCGGGGAAGTGCGGTTGCAGACCGTTCCCGCTGCTACCCGGCTTGAACTCCGAGGCTTCGTCAACAAGAACGTGGCTACTAACGTCCCGGAGATATTCACGGACGAAAACGCCGCCTACGGGGACATGACGGACGCCGACACCCGCCACGAGACTGTGAAGCACCGCGCCGAGGAATGGGTGCGCGGCGACGTTCACACGAACACTATCGAAGGCTCGTGGGCCTTTTTCAAGAGGGGCGTCGTGGGTTCCTATCACCAAGTCAGCAAGAAGCACCTTGACCGTTACCTCCACGAGTTTGAGTTCAGACAGAACAACCGGAACAACCCGCACATATTCAGGGACGCCCTGCGGGAACTCCTGACCTCCGGGAACATCGAATACAAGGAACTCATTGCGTAGGCTGCGCAGGTTGTGGCGTCGGAGTATCGGGAATTGGTGGACGGCTAGCAGCGTTCTGCACGCTAAACAGGTCAGACTCAGGTTTTTCCAACGCCTCTAGGAACTCGGCTACTGTTTTTGCCAGCTCACTCTGCAGTGCAGGTAATGTGACTTTAGTCGCACTCTTCCCGCTAGCGACAAGATCAACAAGACGTTTCTGAAACGCAACTGCCGACTTACTCGGGACTTGACGGCTTGCGACCCTCAGTTGCGCTTCAAATGCATCCAATGTCTCGTCTATTTTTGCGCGCAGTTTCTTACCTTCTAATTCGCTTCGTAAAACAAAAGGTATGGCCCGTTGCTTAAAATAGCGGCGCGTTTTCTGCTCAAACTCAGTAAGTAGGCGAACTAAGTCAGCACGATTAGGTGGAACGTGCGAAGTGTTCTCTAACTCCAACACTCGCTTTCGTTGCCGCACGGCGGAACAGAAAATGAGTATGGCAAAACCTATGGTCAGTCCTCAAGCGGCGAAAAACAAACGAGTCCGAATCGGAATACTGCCGTCGACTGGCTGCGACAACTGTGGTACAAGCCAGCCGACGACGGCTAGGAGCAGCGTGATCAGCCACGGAAACAGGGGGGGGATTAGCATCTGTAGCCACTCCCCCGAATCCTTGGCGTCCCCTGCGGCTCGCGCTGGCTTAAAGGCGTCTTTGAGAATGAAGACGATGATGGACGCGGTTCGCGATTTGTGAATGGGCCTTGCCATGCCGCCGATTCTACCCGCGCCCACCCCTTGCGTCTAGGACATAATTCCCTATTTTTCTGGGAAGTCGCCGACGGTTGCCCTGGACGGGGTGTCGCTGTCCATACCTGGAGACCGGCCGTCGATCACCGCCATCGCCGGAGAAAGTGGTTCCGGCAAGACGACGCTGGCCCGCATCCTGCTCGGGATCCTGAGGCCTACGTCAGGCTCCGTGCTGTACCGGGGCAAGGACGTGCGGGAAATGTCCGGCTCTGAGCGCCGGGAGTTTCGCCGCGAAGTGCAGCCGATATTCCAGGACCCGTTCGAGTCCTATAACCCGTTTTACAAGG
>CAYWBD010000429.1:0-8086 GCA_964456315.1 uncultured Thermoflexus sp. | reverse complement strand
CGGCGGCGCGGCGCACCTGCCGGGCATGGTCGCCTCGTGCACGCTGCTGCCTGTTATCGGGGTGCCTGTTGAGTCGCACGCCCTCAAGGGCATGGACTCCCTGCTTTCGATCGTCCAGATGCCACGCGGCGTGCCGGTGGCGACCGTGGCCATCGGTACGTCAGGCGCGACCAACGCTGGCATCCTGGCCGCCCAGATCCTCGGCATCAAACGCCCGGAGGTGCAGGAGAAGCTCGCCGCCCGGCGCGAGGCCGCAGCGGCAGAAGTCCGTGCGATGAGCGATGTCGCATCTTCTGTCCGGCGACCCGCGCCCAAGGCGTCGGCAGCGGGCGGGCGGCGCGCGGGTAAAGGCCGGGCCGGGTCGTGACAGACGTCCGTGTGTTGCCGCCGGGTTCACGCATTGGCATCATCGGTGGCGGGCAGCTGGGCAGGATGACCGCTATCGCGGCCCGGCAGATGGGCTACCGCGTGCTGGTCCTGGACCCAGACAAGGACTGCCCGGCCGGCGTCGTGGCTGACGATGTGATCGCGGCGCGGTTTTCCGACCGCGACGCCGCCCGCCGGCTGGCACGCGCCTGCGACGTCGTGACCTACGAGTTCGAGAACGTGGACGCAGACGCGGTCAGTGCGGCTGAGGAAGTGCAGCGTGTGTTCCCGTCGTCCAGCGTCCTGCGCACCACGCAGCACAGGGTCCGGGAGAAGAAGGCGGTAGTGGGCGCCGGGGCCGCCGTCGTCGCCTACGAGCAGGTGGTCACAAGCGCTGACTTGCAGCGGGCCCTGGCGTCTATCGGCGTGCCGGGCGTCCTCAAGACTGCCACCTCCGGGTACGACGGGAAGGGGCAGGTGGTGGTCCGGGCTGCGACGTCAGAGGCTGAGGCAGCTTTCGACGCGCTGCGCCCGACCACGGACATGCTTGTGTACGAGAAGCTCGTGCCCTTCATCACCGAGGTCTCGGTGATATATGTACGCGACCAGCGCGGCGCAATGGCCTGCTACCCGCCCACTGAGAACATACACGTGAAGAACGTCCTGGACATTTCTATTGCCCCTGCCCGGGTGCCGCGGTCCGTCGCCGAGGCTGCCGTGAAGGCGGCGGGCAGCATCGCCAGGGGGCTCAACGTCATGGGCCTGCTGTGTGTTGAGATGTTCGTGACTGCGGACGGGGCGTTGTTGGTGAATGAGCTGGCGCCGCGGCCGCACAACTCAGGCCACTGGACAATCGAGGGCGCGTTGACCTCGCAGTTCCACCAGCTCGTCCGGGTGCTGTGCGGGCTCCCGTTGGGGTCCGTCGACGCGACGCGGCCGGCGGTGATGGCCAACCTGCTCGGGGACATCTGGCTTGATACGGACGGGAGCCCCGACTTCGCGTCCGCTCTGGCAGAACCCGGGGTCAGCCTGCACGTCTACGGCAAGGCGGAGGCGAGGCCCGGACGCAAGATGGGTCACCTGACCGCTATTGCCGCAGACGTCGATACCGCGCTGATGCTGGTGGCAGGCGCGCGGGCGCGCCTGCGTCGGCCGCCGGGTGCGTGACCCTGCCCTTGGGGGAAGCCCGCCCCGCGGTGCTACCCTTATTTTCCTTCACGTTGAGTAGGGATGGTCCGGCCAGCAAGGCCGGTCAGCCCCGGAGCGACTGGCGTGGTCATCAAAGCAGGCATCATCAACGTCACCGGGTACGCAGGGTCCGAGTTGGCGCGACTGCTGCACCGTCACCCGGATGTCGAGATCGTAACTGTGACTGGCCGGAGCTCCGCGGGCAAGCCGCTTGCCGATGTGTTCCCGCACCTCCGGAGCCTCAACCTCACAATCGAGCCCGAGATTACGAAGTCGGTAGACATCGTCTTTTCGGCCCTGCCTCACGCCGCCAGCGCGGAGGCGATAGGCCCTTTCCTGAAGAGCGGCGTCAAGTGCGTGGACATCTCGGCTGACTTCCGCCTGAAAGACAGGGCAGTGTACGAGTCCTGGTACAAGGTCACGCACCCGTACCCGGAGTACATCGAGGAGGCGGTCTACGGCCTGACAGAGCTGCACCGCCCTGAGATCAAACGCAGCAGACTGGTGGCGAACCCGGGCTGCTTCCCGACGGGCGGCGTGCTGTCGCTGGCGCCGGCGGTGCGGGAGGGCATCGTCGAGCCCTGGGCCATCGTTGACGCCAAGACCGGCGTCTCGGGAGCGGGCCGGAGCGCGGAGCTCAAGTACAACTTTTCGGAGCTCAATGACAACTCGTCGGCCTACGGGCTGGCGGGACACCGGCACCTGCCGGAGTTCGAGCAGGAGCTGTCGGCCGTGTCGTCGGTCGGGCCGGTGACCTGCACGTTTGTGCCGCACCTGGTGCCGATGACGCGCGGCATACTGAGCACGTGCTACGCGCGCCTGAAAGCCGGGGTGACGCAGGCGCGCGTCGATGATCTGTACCGGTCCTTCTACAAAGACGAGCCGTTCGTGAGTGTCGTGTCCGCGCCGCCGGCCACGAAGCACACCTGGGGCTCCAACGACTGCCACATTCACCCTGTGGTCAACCAGAAGGCCGGGCTGCTTGTTGTGGTCTCAGCGCTGGACAACCTGGTCAAGGGAGCGGCCGGCGCCGGCGTGCAGAACATGAACGTGATGCTCGGCCTTGCCGAGACCGCGGGGCTTGAAGGACTGCCGGTCTATCCGTGACCGACCGTTCGCCCTGAGCCAGCCTGCGCTGAGCCGTGGCGAAGGGTCGGACGGCCCGGTCATGTCCCGGTTCGCCCTTCGACAAGCTCAGGGCGAATGAGTGCGGAGCGTGCAGCGAGCAGGGCCGCCGCCACGCTCTTTGCTATGCTGAGTTTGCCGAGTCACCGGGCCCCGTTCGTCTAGCGGCCTAGGACACCACCCTTTCAAGGTGGGGATCGCGGGTTCGAATCCCGCACGGGGTACCACAACCCAGGGCGGACAGATGGCAGCCCGAACCCTCGGTCCCACACCGGCCATCTCTGCCGATGGCCGGGCCGCCGGCGGGCAGAGCATCGCCTCCAACAGCCTTGGCCGCGGAATCCGGAAAGCAATTGCCGCGGCGGGCGTCGCGGTCCGCCGGGACCTGCGTCCCCCCCGGTGGGCGGGGTTCACGGTCCTCGGGCTGGAATGGGGCGTCACCGCGGGCAGGGCAGCCCTCGCCGCGGCTTTCCTCATCGCCCCGTTTGTCGTGGCCGCGCTGCGGCCCGTCCGTCCCGCGCTGCTGGTAGCCGGGGTTGCGTTGGCGCTGATGACGCCAGCACTGGCCTGGCTGCTTGTCCGCCGCGGGCCGCGTGTCGCGGTCGCCGCGGGCGCAATCAGCGACACGGTCATCATTTCGGGCCTGGCTGTCGCCTCGGGGTGGCTGCTGGACGCTGACGGGCTGCGTGCGCGCGACTCCGTGTTCGTACTCAGTGGGCTCCCGCTGGCGCTGCTCATCGTCATCACCGCGTTCCGCCTGAGGCCGCTGCCAGGCGGCATCTACGCCATCGGCCTCCCGGCGGTCCTGGCGGCTATCGCGGCGGGGCTCGGCGCGTCACTCCCCGCCCGGCTTGGCGTCGACGTCCAGGTGGCCGCGCTCACTGGCATCGGCCTGGTCATCGCCGCAATGGCTTACCCGGTGCAGCGCACCCAGGCCGCCGTCGAGGAGGCGGCGCGCGCCAAGCTGGAGATCGTGGCCGCCGTGGCGCACGAGTTGCAAGGCCCCATGACGTCGGTCCGGGCCTATGTCGCCCTGCTGCTCGACGGGAGCGCCGGGACGCTCACCAACGACCAACGGTCGCTCCTGGAGCGGGCGGCGCGGTCTGTACTACGGCTTGAGCACACTTCTGCACTGTTCATGCAGGTAGACCGGGCCGAAGACCAGGGCGCGCGGATCACGACGGCGCCTGTGGACCTCGCGAAGACTGCGCGCAGGGTGATCGAGGCGCTCGCGCCGACCGCGGCGGACAGGGAGATCACGCTCAGTCCTGAGATGCTGGACGAGTTGCCGATGGCACAAGCAGAGCCCCTCAGCGTCGAGCTGGTGCTGGCGAACCTGCTGGCGAACGCGATCAAGTTCAGCCCCGCCCAGAGCACCATCCTGGTCGTCGGCCTGCGGGACGGTGGTCAGGTAGGTCTGGAAGTGCAGGACAACGGCCCGGGCGTGTCGCCTGAAGACCAGGAGCACCTGGGCGAGAGGTTTTTCCGGGGGACCGACCCCGGCAAGCGGCGGGTCTACGGCACCGGCCTCGGACTGTATGTCAGCCGCCGGCTCCTGGAGCGGCAGCGCGGGCGACTTCGGTTCACATCTCAACCCGGCCAGGGGTCGCGGTTCGGGTTCCTGCTGCCGGTTGCCCCAGCCGCGGTTAGTGAACGACGCTAGGCTGCCGCGGCAGAAGTCAAGCCCCTGCACAGGCCGTCGTCTCGAGTATCCGGCTACTGGGCCCCTGCAGCCCTTGCCTCTTCCCAGAGCGCTGCGGCCGCATCTAGCTGCTCCGAGCCTGACTGGGCCAGCGATGCATCTGCGAATCCCTGGTTTGCCGCAGCCCGAAAATAATCGTCCATGGTCAAGTAGCCGTCCTGTGTCGTTTCCAGCGCAGACATGGCTAGCGAGTGCGACCGCCTGTGCGCGTCTGGCGGCGACAGTCTCCGCCACCTGGTGATTAGAGACTGTGAGTCCCGGACGAGCTTGCTCGTGATCGCAAGGCCCTCCCGGTTGACCGCGTCGACAGCGTCGGAGTTGGTCTCGGGGGTGGCGTTGTAGCGGGGGACGAAGTCGTTCCAGCTCGCAGCGAGGGCGTTGTGGGTAGCGAGTACGGCCCGGGCGTCGCGCTGGTATGCCGCAGACGCGGGGTCGGTGCGCTGCGGGCCAAACCGGGCGAGTGAGAGAGCCCCAAGGACACCAGCGACCACGATTGCCGCCGCAAGCGCCCAGACCGCTCCGCGGACGCGGGGCCGGCTCCCTGGGAGACTGGCGATCTGGGTGCTGGCTGAGTACATGGTCGGCAGAGCATACCTGCATCGAGAGGCTCTGTCGCGGGCCGTTCGGCTAATCATTTGCGACCGCGGCGGAGCGCACAGGCTGGCCGGTCAGCGGCCCAGGAGATGAGGACAGCGCCCTTCACCCCCGCCCTCTCCCGCCGAAAGAGGGGATTCGCCTGCTTAGTTCTGGGTGCCGGGCGCGTAGGCGGACGAGTCCTTGAAGCGCAGTGCAGGAAACTTCCGCAAAGCCTCCATCAGGTCTTTCATGTCCTGGTCCACTCTGCGCTCCTTGCCCGCGGCCGGAACGGCCCTGGGGTCGAGAGGGAGCCGGAAGGTCTGGATTACGCCGTGCCAGCGAGTGCGGTCGCCACTGCCGTCGCCAGGACCCGCCCCGTTCGGGGCCGAAGCATCCCGGACTGCCAGGCCAATCTCCCAGTCCCTCGCCCCTAGCTTCCGGGCGTCGACTTTAGGATCGATGTACCGAAGGCCCCATGCTGCCTGGCTGACCGCTGTCGAAAGGGTGGCCGGGTCTCTGGCCGACTCGGCGAGGATGAACGACCACGGGAGCCCGAGGCCAATTGGGAACACGGCGATGTGGTCATCGTCCGAGAACGGCGAGACAACAAGGAACGCGGTCGCCGGCAGCTTGCGGCGGACCGCCAGGGCGACTTCCAGGCCGCCCATCTCCCGCTCCATGCCGATGTCCACGACGAACACGTCTGGCTCAAGTAGTAAGGCCAGATCGACGGCTTCGCTGCGGCTAGTGGCGCCCCCGACCATTTCCGGGCCGGTGCTGCCTCTCAAACCCTGAGCGATCCCGGCGATGAACCCCTCGTCGCGTCCAGCGACCAGCACCCGGGTCGAGCGTCGCCCCACCGTCGCGGTCCTGGCGGGCCGGGAGCCGTCGGGCGTCGACATGCCATCGTGTCCTGCCATATTCGTGTGCCCCCGGTGTGCCAGCGGATTGGCGAAGGTGTGGCCGCCTCCAATGTGGAGGCCGCCACCTACCGGGGACAGGCCGCGGAGGTCGTCAGGCGCAGGACGGACGGCTCGCCGAATGAGCCCGGCGGCGCTGACCGTACAGAGGGCTCGGGCACGGCCCGACTGCGCCGGGGGCTACTGCGTGATGTGGACCTTTACTGAGCCGGTCCGCTTGTCGTACGCGGTGTCGAACCCCTTCTGGATCTCCGCTAGCGGGAACTCGTGCGTGACGATCTTGCGGAACGGGACACGCCCGCCGGCCAGCATGTCTATGGCGACCTCGTAGTCGTGGCGGCCGTCCACAACCCCGTAGCAGGACGAGAAGACAAACGTCAGCTCGGTGAGCAGCGGGCCGAGGAAGTTGAACGGCAGCGGCTCCCGGAACCCGCCGACGATGACCACCCGCCCCTGCGGACGGCAGCAAGCGACCGACTGCTCGAGGGTGTCCGCCGTGCGCCCGCCGATGGTCTCTATTACGACATCGGCGCCCAGCCCGCCCGTCGCGCTCTTCACCGCGTCCTCCAGCGCGCCGCGGGCAGACCCCGTCACGTCGTCCGCGCCCAGTTCACGGGCAAGCTCGGCCTGCCGCGGGTAACGCGCAGAGGCGATCACCTTGCGCGCACCGAGCGCCTTTGCGGCGGCCACCGCAGCCAGGCCGATGGTCGCAGAGCCCACGACCGCGACTGTGTCGCCGGGTTTCATGCTCCCCGCGTAGCGGACGGCGTGCACCGAAACGGCCAGCGGCTCGACGAGCGCGCCGTCTGTCCAGTCCAGGGACTCAGGCAGCACGAAACATCCTGCCGGGTGGCGGGCCATATACTCGGCGAAGCCGCCTCCGGTATCGTCCGACCGTTTCTGGCAGTGCCGGAACTGGCCGGCGCGGCAGAAATAGCACGAGCCGCACGAGCGGCCCTGACCGATCGTCTCGATGGCTACCCGGTCGCCGGGCCGGAGCGGGACGCCGCTGCCTGACAGCGCGCCGCCGTGTGCTGGCATCTCGACGATCTCGCCCGCCACTTCGTGCCCGGAGGCCACTTTCTGGGCCTCGGTGCGCTCTCGTGTCATGTGCAGGTCTGACCCGCAGATGCCGGTCTGGCGGACTCGGATGAGCGCGGACCCCGCCGGGCGCCGGGGGAGGCTCGTGGGCTGTACCACGTAGTCGCCACGGCCGTCATCTAGCGCGGAAAGCATGGTGTCGGGCATGTCAGGGGGCCTCCGTCAAGCCGTGGCCGCAGGTGTTGCGGGCGCGCGGCGCATCCTAAACGATGCCGGGGCAACTGGACAGCCCACACGAGGAAAGCCTAGAGTACCCACGGCCCGTGCCCGCCAACTGCCTCCCTCTTCCACACGTCAACTGAACTGGAGAGTACCCATGCCCGCCAAGAAGGCCCGTTACAAGGTCGTTGTCCAGAAGCCGGCCGGCGGGATCACGTTTGACCTCGCCGAGTCTTCTTACTCCATCGAGCGCGAGGCGCTCGACCCAATCGGCGCCGACATCATCGAGTTACCGGCCAAGACCGAAGAGGAGTTTGTCGCCCTCGCCAAAGACGCCGACGCCGTGATTGCCCGCAACCGTCGCATCACGTCGACGATTATCAAGGGCCTCAAGAACTGCAAGGTGATCGGCCTGGGCAGCGTGGGCGCAGACACGGTGGACGTGGACGCCGCGACCGAGGCCGGGATCGTCGTCACGAACGTCCCTGACGTGTTCATAGACGAGGTCGCCGACCACACCCTGGCAATGTTCCTGGCCGCGCACCGCCGCCTGCGCCAGATGCACGAGCTAACCGTCGAGGGCAAGTGGTCGCAGGGCCGCCCGCACTTCAAGGACATCCCGCGCTTGTACGGCCAGACGATGGGACTGATCTCGTTCGGCAACGTGGCCCGCGCCGTCGCACGCCGCTGCCACGCCTTCGGGCTGCACGTGCTGTCGTACGACCCCTACCTGAGCGAGCTGGAAATGACCGCCGTCGGCGTCGAGCCTGTCACGAGCCTGGTCGAGCTCTGCCAGCGCTCCGACTTCGTGTCCATGCACGCGCCTCTGAACGCAGAGACCCGCCACCTGATGAGCGACCGCGAGTTCAAGGCGATGAAGAAGACGGCGCTGTTCATCAACAATGGGCGCGGGCCGACGGTTGACGAGAAGGCGCTTATCAAGGCGCTG
>CAYWBD010000428.1:0-2560 GCA_964456315.1 uncultured Thermoflexus sp. | reverse complement strand
GAGCCTGTTCGAGGCCATCGTCGAGTTCTTCGACAACACCGCCGACAGCGTTTCGGGTGGCGCCCGTGCGGGGCGCCGTTACCTGCCCGTCGTGATCGGCATTTTCCTGATCGTCCTCTTCTCGAACTGGATGGGGATCCTGCCCGGCATCGGGACTATCGGCCGCATCGAGACCGTGGAAGAGTTTGTCGAACACCGCGTCCACGACCGGGAGGGCGAGGTAGAAAAGGACGCTTCGGCGACGACGAAGCTGGTCGGGGAAGCGTGCCTCAAGCCCGACGTAGCCGAGCACCACGACCGGGCGCTCCTTGAAGTGGTCTGCGAGCACGCCACTGAAAACGAGTTCGTCGTATTCGATGGCGACGGTGTCGGCCTGATCAGCTTTGGCCGGACAGAGGCCAGCAAGGTGCAGCTAGGCCAGGTCGTGGACGTTGAAAGCCACGATGTGCACGCAATCGAGGAGCAACTGCACGCGGGTACGGTCCGGACGCTCAACGCGGACCAGGCGAAGCCAGACGAGGCCGACAAGTACGCAGACCTGGTGGGCAAGCGGGCCGGGGTCCTCGTGCCGTACCTGAGAGGGTCGTCGACTGACCCCAACACGACGCTCGCCGTGGCCATCTTCGCCATGATCACTGTGCAGTTCTGGGGCATGCGGGCGCTGGGCGGCGGGGTGTACGCCGGCAAGTTTTTCGTAAACCCGCTAAAGCACGGCCCGATCATGACCTTTGTGGGTGTCCTGGAGGCGTTTGGCGAGATAGCCCGGACGATCAGCTTCACCTTCCGGTTGTTCGGCAACATGTTCGCAGGCGAGGTCCTGCTGATCGCCATGGGGTACCTGTTGCCGCTAATCGGGATGTTCCCGTTCATGGGCCTGGAAATATTTGTCGGGCTGATCCAGGCGTTTGTCTTCGGGATGCTGGCGCTGGTGTTCGGGGTGTCGGCGTCGGCGCACCACGCTGAGGAGCACCAGGATGAGCCGGGCCACGTGGCAACGGACGCCGCAACGGCGGCCGCGCACGGAGCCGGTCAGGTCGCGGTGCCGGCTGCAGGGCACTAAGATTGCCCGGGACAGCCGGGCTCAAGGAGCGGTCCCTCAAGGGCTGCCGTGCATCGTGGCGGCGCCCAGGTAGTTCAGGCCACTAGACGCCGGGTCACTCACCACGGCGGGTAAAGCAGAGCGGGAGGGCTAAATTGGAAGGGGACATCAAGTACATCGGCGCAGGGCTTGCGATCGCGCTGGGCGCGCTGGGGCCGGGGCTCGGCATCGGCATCCTGGCAGGCAAGGCCATGGAGGCGCTTGGGCGCAACCCTGAGGCAAGGGCGCCAATTCAGCAGAACCTGATCCTGTCGATCGCGTTTGCCGAGGCCATCGCCATCTACGCGTTCCTGACCGCGATCATCATTGTCTTCGCTTAGGCGCATCGCCCGGGCAGCAGGCGGAAGCGCCGTGCCGGGAAGGCAGAGTCACGCATGAGCGCACTCGGGATAAACCTGTCAGGGTTGATCACCCAGCTGGTCAGCTTCCTGATCCTGTTCTTCCTGCTCTACAAGCTGCTTTATGGACCAGTGACAAGGATGCTGGACCAGCGTGCGGCCAAGATCAAGACCAGCCTGGAGGCAGCCGAGGAAGCACGCAAGCAGGCGGCGTCGTCCGCAGAGCGCGTCGAGCGTGAGCTGGTGGAGGCCCGGCAGCAGGGGCAACTGCTCATCGCCGAGGCGCGTGAGGCAGCCGCCCGGTTCCGGGACCAGGAACAGGTGAAGACGCGGCAGGAGATCGAGCAGTCCCGTACGCGTGCGCTGACGGACATTGCACGTGAGCGGGACCAGGCGCTCGAGGACGTGCGTCAGCAGTTCGCGGACCTCGCCGTGACGGCCGCCAAGCGCGTCATCGGCCGCTCGCTGGACAAGCGGGCGCACGCAGAGATCATTGACCAGGTCCTCGCTGAGGGCCTTGCCGAACGGAAGAACTGACACTGAGTCCCGGCGGCGCACCTGGCGCCACGGCCGGGCAGTTGAGGGTGTGATGTTGCAGCCTGTCGGGACATCCCGCATTAGTCCAGCCCGGGAGGGCCGGTAGGCATGGCGCGCGCCGGCTCAGTCCGCCGCTACGCCCGAGCCGCGTTCGAGGTCGCCCTGTCGCACAATGAGCTTGACCGGTGGGAGAAGGACCTCGCCGACCTGGGGCCGCTGATGGCGGACGCCGACTTTTCGGCCCTACTGGTCGCTCCGCAGGTGCCGCTCAGCGTCAAGCTGGACGGAGTCAGGACGCTGCTCAGGGACGTCTCGCCCAGGGTGCGGAACTTCGTATCGGTGCTGGTGGCCCACGGGCAGGCCAGCGGGTTCGCCAGGATGGCCGCAGAGTTCGCCCGGCTGGCGGATGAGAAGCGCGGTGTGGCTCGGGCGGACATCGTGACGGCGGTGCCGGTTGACCCGGAGCGCCGGCGCAGGATCGCAGACAGCCTCAGCGCGATCGTGGGCCAGAAAGTGTTGATGACGGAGCGAGTGGACCCGGCGATCGTCGGGGGGGTCGTGGCCCGAGTAGGAGACAGGCTGATCG
>CAYWBD010000427.1:0-3395 GCA_964456315.1 uncultured Thermoflexus sp. | reverse complement strand
CAAGCCAGCCTTCTCCGCTGGGACAGGGCGCAGTCCGTTCGTCCTGAGCCTGTCGAAGGACGAACGGACTTGGGACGGGGCCCCTCGACGAGCTCGGGGCGAGCGGGCGGGCGTCCCGCCGCGACACTCGCGGCCCGTCTCCGAAGTCCTGAGCCCATTCCTTCATTCCCTCTCCCCTTGCGGGAGAGGGTCAGGGTGAGGGGTCAACTAGGAGCTCCACATCGGAGACGCGACCCTAGCGCGCCCCCGGCCCCAGGTTGTTCGCTGTCGGGCCGGGGTTTGGCAGCACACCCGTGCCCCTGAACGCCGCCTCCGGGACCTGTGCCGCCGACGTGCTACTCGTGAACCCGTGCCACGGGCCGCCGCACTTGGGGCACCGGTCGTGGACGTACGCATCGTCGACAGCGTGGCAGCGCGGGCAGTAGACGCGCACTGGCTCAGCCGCCGCCGGGCCAGGGGCCATTTTGACGCCGCACGACGGGCAGTTCGGCGCCGACGGCGGCGGGTAGGCCGGCGCGATCGCGTGCTCGCAGCCGGGGCATCGGAACGTGGTCATACCGGTTGCAGATGACATGGTTATCCGACTCCGTGCACGCATGTCGCGCCGGCGCGCGCCGTTCGCCCTGAGCTTGCCTGCCCTGAGCCGGGCCGAAGGGTCGAAGGGTGAACTTGAAGCGGCATTTGAACAGGTGTTCGTGACCGCCGCCACGAAGTCGCCATTAGAAACCTCACGTGCTCAGGATACCCGTGATCTTGCCCGTGGACTCGTCCAGGTCGATGTCCCAGGCGTTCGGGTCCGACGGCAGCCCCGGCAGTGTGTTGATCTCACCCGCCATAGTCACCACCTGCCGCGCCCCGGCCAGGATCCGCAGCTCCCGTATGGGCAGCGTGTGGCCGGTCGGTGCGCCCCGCAACGCAGGGTCGGCCGACACCGACAGGTGCGTCTTCGCCATGCAGATGGGGTACAGCCAGCCGTTCTCCTCAAACCGCCGTGCCGTCGTGCGCGTAAGTGGCCCCCACTCGACCTTGCCAGCCCGGTACAGGTCCTTCGCCATCTTCTCGACCTTCTCGGTCGTGGGCAGGTCGTCCGGATACAGCAGCTTGACCTCAGACGGCCGCTCGCAGGCGTCAACGACCGCGTCGGCAAGCTCGCGCATCCCGTCGCCGCCCAGCGCGAACCCCTTCGCCTCGGCTACCGCCACCGCGCCCCCGTCCAACGCGGCTGACTGCACAGCCTTGACCTCCGATGGCGTGTCATCTGGGAACCGGTTGATCGCCACAACCGCAGGCAGCCCGTACATCTGGACAATGCGCAGTGCGTGGGCAAGGTTCGCCGCGCCCCGCTTGACGGCGTCCGCGTCGGCCTTGCCGAGGTCGCCCTGCTCGACGCCGCCATGCCACTTCAGGCCCCGGACCGTAGTCACAACTACCGCGGCCGCAGGCCTCGGCCCACCCTGACGCACCTTGATGTCCATGAACTTCTGGAAGCCGAGGTCCGCCCCAAAACCGGCCTCGGTCACCGTGAAGTCCGAGCACGATGTCGCCAGGATGTCCGCCACGATGGACGAGCACCCATGCGCGATGTTTCCAAAAGGCCCGGTGTGCACGATGGCCGGCTGGCCCTCGGCGGTTTGCACAAGGTTCGGCTTCAGCGCGTCCCGCAGCAGCGCCATCATGGCCCCGACTGCGCGTACGTCGGAGGCTGTTACTGGCTTGCGTTCCCTCGTCCACCCGACGACTACGCTGCCCAGACGGGCCCGCAGGTCAGCATAGTCGCGGGCAAGCGCCAGGATCGCCCCAATCTCGGACGCCGACGAGATGTCGTAACCCGTCTCCGTCAGCGGCGCGGCGGCGGTGCCGCCGAGGCCGGCCACGATGCGCCGGAGCGCCCGGTCCTCCGCGTCCGTTACCCGGCGCCAGGTGATGCCGTTGGCCGCGAACCCGGGCAGGGCGCCCCTGTAGGCGACGTTGTCGGTCATGGCGGCGAGCAGGTTGTGAGCAGACTCTATGGCGTGGAAGTCGCCTGTGAAATGGAGGTTGATCTCCGCGGCGGGTTGGACAGTCGACTTCCCGCCCCCTGTCCCCCCGCCCTTGTGCCCGAACACCGGCCCAAGCGACGGCTGGCGGATGGTCAGCACGGCGCGCCTCCCGGTCTTCCCCAGGCCCTGAACCAGACCGACCGCGGTGGTCGATTTCCCCTCGCCGGCAGGGGTCGGCGTGATCGCAGTGACGACTACGAGCTTCCCCGGCTTGCGACCCGCCGGGAAGACGTCGAGCGGGACCTTGGCCTTGTCGTGACCGTACGGCTCCAGGTCTGCGTAGCGCAGCCCGAGCTCAGCGGCGATGTCTGCCAAAGGTCTCATGCGGGGTGCTCAGGGGCCTTGTAAGTGGCAGCGACTAACGACAGGAACCTACCGGGCCAGCCGGTCCGCGCGCGCACATCCGGACAGTATATGGTGACGAACAACTCAAACGGGGGCAGGCCGACGGCCGTCGAGACTCCAAAAAACGCCCATTACGTACAATATGTACGATATAGCAGGTTCGGGATCGCGGGAGGTGTGCCAGTGGTAAATGTCAAAGTCAGCGCAGCCGAAGCACGGACAAGACTGGCCTCGCTCGTCGCCGGTCCCATCCAAAAGGGGCAGCGAGTAGTCATAGAAAAACACGGAAAGCCCGTCGCGGCGCTTGTGAGCATCGAAGACCTCGAGCGTCTTGAAGCCGTACACCCGACGGCAGGGAGGCGTATCGGCGCGCTGGCGCTTGTTGGAGCGTGGACGGGTGTGACTGATAAGCAGATCGACGCGATGCTCAAAGATATCTACTCGGAGCGCAGGCGCGACAAGGGTCGGCGCGTGGAATTCGAACACTGATGTATCTTCTGGACACCGACGTACTAATCGCCCTGCTTCGACCTTCTCCGGCGCCCCGGTTGGTCGCCCGCCTGGCCGCCGTGCCACGGGAGCAGCAGTTCACGTCAAGCATTTCGCTCGGTGAGCTGGTGTACGGAGCCCGCAAGCGAGGGTCGGAGCCAGACCTGTTGATTAAGCGCCTGGACGAACGGGTAGCCCCAAATCTGGAAGCCCTGCCATTCGACGCTAGCGCCGCGTGGCACTACGGGGCGATACGGGCCGACCTTGAGCGCGTCGGCAATCGAATCGGTGACGCTGACATCAGGATCGCGGCGATCGGAAGGGCCAGAGGCCTGACCGTCATCACTAGGGAACACGCGCGAGTTCGGTCGCGTCTCCGGATCGCTGGTCGAGAATTGGCTGCGCGAGTGATCGGGGCTGCGCTCGATCGTGAGTAGGGCGCCGGTTTTGTACGACCGGCCGTCCGCGGCCCCCTTTGTTTGGGGGGAGCCCAACAACGGCCCGTGGCGCCTACTCCTCTTC
>CAYWBD010000426.1:0-2890 GCA_964456315.1 uncultured Thermoflexus sp. | reverse complement strand
CCGATGTTGATGATGCTGCCCTTGCCCTTCGCCAGCATCCGCCGCCCGGCTTCCTGGCACATGCAGAAGCGGCCGACGACCAGGTTCTGCAAGTTCTTCTGGAGGACGGACAGCTCGATGTCTTCCGGCTTCCCGCTGGCCCCCTCGCCCGCCACGTTGCCGACCACGTCCACCCGCCCGTAGTCGCGGTCGACCCGCTTGAACACGTCCCGCACCTGCTCGGTGTTCGATACGTCGCAGTTCACGGCTAGCGCCTTGCGCCCGAGCGCCTTGATGCGCTCCGCGGTGGCCTGCGCGCCGGGCAGGTTGATGTCCAGCAGCACAACCTCCGCCCCGGCCTCTGCGAACCCGATCGACATGGCCTGCCCCATGCCGCTGGCGGCGCCCGAAACGACGCACAGCCTGCCCGTAAGGTCAAACAGCGGGTGACTCATCAAGCGCGCGCTCCTCCCTGCTAGCCGGCTTCGCCCGGCTTAGAAGCTCGCCCAGCGCAGGCGGGCCCCGTCGTGGGCAATGAGTCGGGCCTACGGTCGCGGGCCCACCTGGTCGTCTGGGCCCCCCGGATAGTTCGTGCCACCAGCCCGTGCCCCATCACCCCTCCAGGTACTCCTTCATGGTCATCACGGAGAACGCCGAGTCCCCGGCTTCCAGCGACTCCACCGCCGCCCTCGCCGTGTCCAGCGAGGTGAAGCACGGGATGCGGCGCTCAACCGCGGCACGGCGGATGTGAAAGCCGTCCTGCAGCGCGCTGCTGTCACCGGTGACGGTGTTCACGACCGCCGAGACCGTGCCGTTCTCGATGATCTCAACAACCGTCTCGCCTGGCGCGTTGGACTGCCGCTTCTCCACCTGGACCGCTTCGATCCCCATGGCGCGCACCATCGCCGCGGTGCCCGCGGTCGCATAGAGCTTGTGCCCGGTCGCCGCCAGGCCCCGTACAAGCCCGATGGCATCTGGCTTGTCCTTATCTGCGATGGACAGGAGCACGCTCGAACGTTCCGGCACTCGCAGCCCTGCCGCCAGGAGCGCCTTGGCTACTGCGCCCTCGTACGTCCGGTCGATGCCCATGACCTCGCCCGTGGACTTCATCTCCGGGCCGACAAACGTGTCCACGCCCTTGAGCTTGGACATCGAAAAAACAGGCGCTTTCACAGCCACCAGGTTGCGCACCGGCGCCAGGCCGGGCGTGTACCCCTGCTCCCTGATCGACTGCCCGAGCATCACGTTTACGCCGATGCGCACCAAGGGCACCCGGGTGACCTTCGAGATGAACGGCGCTGTGCGGGACGCCCGCGGGTTCACCTCGAGCAGGTACACCTGAGTCTCTGGCGTCCTGGCGCCCGTGGCCGCGGCGGAGTTGACAGTGCGGCCGCTACGGTAGGCGCCCGCGCCGTACACGACGAACTGGAGGTTCATGAGTCCCCGCACGCCGAGCGCGCGGCCGATCCGCGTCGTGTAGTCCACGACCGTGTCCACCTCGCGCTCTGTCAGCGACGGCGCCGGGTAAACGGCGATGGAGTCTCCGCTGTGGACACCGGCCCGTTCGATGTGCTGCATGATCCCGGGGATCAGCACGTCCTCGCCGTCGCACACCGCGTCTACCTCAACCTCCACCCCCTCCAGGTAGCGGTCGAGCAGCACGGCCTGGCCCGGCGCCGCGGCCATGGCTTCCTCGAAGTAGCGCGCCAGCTCTGGCTCGCGGTGCACCACCTCCATCGCCCTGCCGCCAAGCACGTAGCTGGGCCGGAGGATTAGCGGGTACCCGATTTTCCGCCCCACCTGCAGCGCGTGCCCCAGAGACCTGGCAGTGCCGCCGGGCGGCTGCGGTATGCCTTCTTTCGCAGCGATGCCCTCTAGCCTGCCCCTGTCTGATGCTGCGTCGATTACTGAGGGCGACGACCCCAAGACCGGCAAGCCAGTGCGGCCCAACATCTGCGACAGGTTGATGGCGGTCTGGCCGCCGAACTGCACGACGCAGCCCGGATAGTCAACCTCGCCCCCTTTCCCTGCCAGGGAGAGGCTTGGGGCGAGGGTCGAAGACTGACCACTGTCGGCGCCGCGTCCCTCACCCGTGCCCTCTTGCGGCGAGAGCGGGCCGGGACTGGCCGGCTGTCCTCTGACGGCCTCGTTCTCGATGATGTCCCGGACGGCTTCCTCGTCAAGTGGCTCGAAGTACAGCCGGTCCGATGTGTCAAAGTCCGTCGAAACCGTCTCGGGGTTCGAGTTCACCATGATCGACTTGCAGCCCGCCTTTTGCAGCGCCCAGGCGGCATGCACAGACGAGTAGTCGAACTCTATCCCCTGCCCTATCCGGATCGGTCCGCTGCCCAGCACGACGGCCCGCCGGGCCCCTCCGGGCTCCAGCGCCAGCGCGGGCGCCTCGTTCTCCTGCTCGTACGTCGAATAGAAATACGGCGTCACGGCCTCAAACTCGCCGGCGCAGGTGTCCACCATCTTGTAGACCGGCTTGATACCCCACGCCGTGCGTTGTGACCGCACGTGCTCGGGCAGGCGGTCGCTGAGCGTGGCGATCTGCGCGTCCGAGAAGCCGGTCCGCTTCGCAAGACGCATCAGCGCCGGTGTCATCGGTTCCAGGCGCAGCCGCCCTTCCATCGACACGATCTTCGAGAGCGAACGCGTGAACCAGGGGTCGATCCCGGTTATGCGCGACACGTCGTCGGGCTCCATACCTCTGCGGAGGACCGAGGCGATTTTCCACAGGCGGTCGTCGTCAGGACGCAGGAAGTCCTGCCCTTCAAGTAGGTCGTAGCGTCCCCTCTCGGTCACGCTCTTGTGAAACGGGTGCGACGCCCACGCCCGGTCCTCCCAGAGCAGCGAGCCGCGGTTGTTTTCAAGCGACCGCACCGCCTTCTGCAGCGCCGCCTCGAAC
>CAYWBD010000425.1:0-2102 GCA_964456315.1 uncultured Thermoflexus sp. | reverse complement strand
CTGGACCGCCGAGGCGGCGAGGAGGTGGCTCCAGTGGACGACGTGGGCGAGCGTCAGGACCGCGATGACCCCGGCGATGACTGCGTTGCCGACCTGGACGAACTGTATGAGCAGCCGGCGCTCGATCCTGTCTCCCAGGACCCCTCCCCACAGCGCCAGGACGAGCATCGTCGGCGCCCAGCCCATGGTCACGATGCTGGTCAGTAGCGCGTCGCCGGTCAGGTCGTAGGCCTGCAGGCCCCGTGTGAACATCTGCATCTGCATGCCCCCCATCGAGAGGAGCATGCCGAACCACAAGAGGCGGAAGTTGCGGACCTGCAGGGAGTCGACCGTGCGGCTGACCCAACCGTCAGCGGCCGCCTGGCGGCTGCGCGCAGGCGCGGTAGGCGACGAGACTGGCAGGGAGTGGGAAGGTAAGTTGGAGCCCGTTGCGGCGGGGGACGCGCCGTCGTCTGCGCCTCCAGACGGAGGTGAAAGTACAGGCCGCCTCGGACGCGGCCCGCGACGACGACTAAAAATGCCTGGCAAAGTATCGAAAACCGTGGGGTGAGTATACACCGCGCACTATTCCGCCCCCCTGCCCCGCACAGCGCATTGGCTGTCCCTACAATTGGCCGCCACATCGAACGGTACCTGCACATCCCACCTATGACTCAGCCAACAATCGCCGACGTCCTCGACGCGCGCCGGCTCATATCTCAGCACATCACCCGGACTCCGCTCCGGCGATACCCGGCCCTTTGTGACCTGATTGGCGCAGACGTCTGGGTGAAGCACGAGAACTTCCAGGTCCTGGGCGCGTTCAAGGTGCGGGGCGGACTGAACCTCATTGGCCGGACAACTCCCGCCGAGCGCGCCCGCGGGTTTGTGACCGCCTCGACGGGCAACCACGGCCAGTCGGTGGCGTTCGCGGCGAGGACGTTTGGCGCCACGGCCACTATCGTCGTCCCAGAGGGCGCTAACCCGGTGAAAGTGGCGGCGATGAAGTCGCTGGGCGCTCAGGTCATTTCCCACGGCGAAGCCTTCGATGACGCAAGGCGCCACGCAGAAAAGCTTGCAGGCGACACTCTCGCCCGGTACATCCACCCTGCGAACGAGCCGATGCTGATCGCCGGGGTCGGGACGTACTCGCTGGAAGTCCACGAGGACCTGGGCGGGATCGAATGCATAATCGTGCCCATGGGAGCAGGCAGCGGGGCGTCGGGAGCGTGCATAGTCGCCGATGCGCTTTCGCCGGACACACGCGTGGTCGCCGTGCAGTCGGCAGCAGCGCCGGCGGGTTACCGGTCCTGGAAAGAAGGGATGCTGGCGTCTGCGCCGATGCGGACCATTGCCGAGGGGCTGGCCACCGGCGAAGGCTACGAGCTGCCCCAGTCGATACTTCGGGAGCGGCTGGACGACTTCGTCCTGGTGTCGGACGAGCGCATCCGCGAAGCAATCGTCAGATACGTCGAATGCACGCGCACCCTCGTCGAAGCCGCCGGCGCGGCGGCGCTGGCCGCGGCGCTTGAGATGAAAGACACACTGAAGGGCAAGCGGGTTGTGCTCGTGGCAAGCGGCGCCAACATAACCCCCCGGCAACTCCAGGACGCCCTGGAATCAATGTCCCTATTGTGACCATGACCCTGGGGGGTCCGTCACACGTCACCGACGTCGGCACAACTCGGCGTTGAGCGCCCTACCCCGGTCCCGCCGCGGCTATCTGCGCGTCCAGCCGTTTGACGCGAAGGTAGTCTTCCCTTGACAGCGCGTAGGCGCGTTCAAGGTAAAGCTGCGCTAGTTCCGATGAGCCCGGGCCCAGGGTGGACGCCGCGGTGGCCAGGAGGTCTACCCGCCGGTTCTCTGGAAGCCTGCGCCCGATAGCCTTGATTTTCGCCCCGGCTTCTTGCGCGGTGGTCGAGTCGCCGCCCTCTGTGGCGTAGCGCAGCCGGCCCACCATCGTCGTTAGTTCCGTCAGGAGGTCTGCCTCTCCCATCATTGCGTACATGACGTCATCGACCGGCTCTTCCCGGCCGGTCTCGCCTGGGGCACGTGCAGATGCAGCCGGCGCGGCGGCCTGCGACTTGCGGGTGTACTCGTTGACGATCTCGCCCACCTTCGCC
>CAYWBD010000424.1:0-2483 GCA_964456315.1 uncultured Thermoflexus sp. | reverse complement strand
CGCTGCGCCTGCGGCGCCTGCACCGGCGCCGACCGCGAAGCCGGCAGCCGCCGCTGCCGCTGCGCCAACCGCCGCGGCTGTTGTGGCCCCAGCGCCCGCGGCTCCCGCGTCGACCGCGGTAGCGGCCCCCGTCGCGAAGGTGGACATCTACACCATCGACGACAAGACCCGCTTCGGCGGGGAATTGGTCACGTCGCTCAACGGAGACATCTCGACCTTGGATGTCCACCGGACGACAGGCACGACCGCCAACACCATCGCATACGCGGTCCAGGAGTTCCTGTTCGGGTATGACCTGAATTTGATCGCCCAGCCGCTGCTGGTGGAGACATGGTCCGTCGCACCTGACGGCAAGCGCTGGGAGTTCAAGCTCCGCAGCGGCCTCAAGTTCCACAACGGCAGGGACGTCACGGCCGAAGACGCAGTGAAGTCCTGGAAGCGCTGGGCCGAGCGCGACGTTTTCGGCTCCATCATCCTGGGCTTCATTGACCAGGTGAACCCGATCGACGCGCTTCGCTTCGAGATCAAGATGACCGAGCCGACCGCGCTCGTGCTCGAAGGCATGGCCCGCATCGGCGGCTACTACCCGTACATCATGCCGCCCGAGATGTACAACGTGCCCGCGGCCGAGGGCGCCAAGGTGATGATCGGCACCGGGCCGTACATGTTTGACCAGTACGTCCCCGGCGGTTTCGCTTCGATCAAGCGCTTCAACGACTACAAGCCGGTCAGCACGCCGTTCTCGTTCATGGCTGGCAAGAAGGTCGCCTACTTTGACACCGTCAAGTACGTCATCGTGCCTGACCCCAACGCGCGCATCGCCGCTCTGCGGGTGGGCCAGATCGACGTGATTGACGCCGGGATTGACAGCCAGTTCTACGACTCACTGACGTCCAACCCGGACATCAACGTGACGATCATCAAGAACAACTCGAACCGGTACGGCGCGTGGATTGACCACGTAGACGGCCCGCTGTCGGACCGCCGCATACGGCAGGCGTTCCAGATGGCTTACCCGGTCGAGGACGCTCTGCGCGCGGCAGCCGGGGACCAGCGCTTCTGGTCGCTCTGCCCGTCGATGATGCTCTGCGGCACCAAGTGGGGCGGCTTCGCTGACGCCTCCGACGGCCTCTACAACGCCCGCGCTTCGGGCGGCCTGGAGAAGGCCAAGCAGATCGTCAAGGACGCCGGCGCAGTCGGCAAGAAGGTCATCGTGCTGTCCCCGCAGGACGTGCCGACGCAGGCACGACCGGCCGAGATCTCACGCCAGGTGCTTGCTGAGTTGGGCTTCCAGGTGGACTTCAAGCCCATTGACGTGGCTACCCAGACCAACTGGCGAGAGAAGCCTGAACTGTTTGACGTGTTCCACACAGCAGGTGGCGGGGCCTGGGGCTCCAACCCGCTTTTGAACTCGTCGATCGGCAAGAACACCTACTGGAACAAGTACCAGGACGAGTCCGGGCAGATGACTGCCGGCATGCAGAAGCTGGCCCGCGCCACATCGCCGGACCAACAGCTGCAGATCGTCAGGGACATGCAGAAGGTGTTCTGGAACGACATCCCGTACATCTCGTTCGGCGATGTCTACAACGCAGTCGCCCTGAGGAAGACGGTGATCGGCACCCGGACGGACTTCGGGTTGCCATTCAACCTCTACAACGCCTGGCGCGGTAAGTAGCAGACAGACGTCCAGGCTGGGGTGGGTTTGGCCCGCCCCAGTCTGGCAGAGGAATGCCTGGTTGCGGGCGTCCAGCGCGCTGGACGCCCGCAATGTTGCTTGGAGCCCTGCGAAAGTTGGTAAAGTTCGCCCGCCCGGCTTGACATCCGGCGTCGCCACCGGCGCCGGGGCGCGAGCGCGGTGAAGTTTGCCAAAGCGCAAAGCGGACATTAGGATTCCTAGCACTCGATGACCACCTACGTAGCAAAAAGACTGCTGGCCACCATTCCTGTCCTGATATTTGTCGGGCTCGTGGCCTTCTCGCTGGTCCACCTGGCGCCTGGGGACGCTGCCAATATCATGGCCGGGGACTACGCCGGGCCGGAGGATGTCAAGCGGATCCGGACTGAGCTTGGGTTGGACAAGACCGTCCCGCAGCAGTTTGTGGAGTGGGTTGGGAGGACTGTCCGAGGCGACCTTGGGAAGTCGATATTCTCCGGCCTTACGGTGGCCGAGCTGGTGAAGTCCAGGCTGCCTCCCACACTGAGCCTCGCCGCCTTCGGGGCCCTGCTTGCCGTATCGCTCGGTGTGCCGATAGGGATCATGGCGGCTTGGAAAGCGGGCACCCGCTGGGACCGGGCCGGCCAGGTCTACGCCGCGCTCGGGATATCGGTGCCCGGGTTCTGGCTCGGCATCGTGCTCATCTACCTGTTTGCGGTGAACCTCCGCTGGTTCCCGGTGATCGGTTTCGTGCCCATCACGGAGAGCGTCACCGGGTACTTCAAAAGCCTTGCGCTGCCGGTGCTTCTGCTGGGCGTCACCGGGT
>CAYWBD010000423.1:0-4253 GCA_964456315.1 uncultured Thermoflexus sp. | reverse complement strand
GGCTCCCTCGCGGCTAGACGGCCTTTGCATTGCGTCGGACTGGCTTGTGGTCGCCGCGCCGTTTACAACGCAGACGCGCCGGACGATAGACCGGCGGCGGCTCGCTCTGATGAAGCCATCGGCACGTGTGGTCGTGGTCTCCAGGGGCGGCATAGTTGATGAGGCTGCGCTTGCCGACGCGCTGTCGTCTGGCCGGCTGGCCGGCGCGGCCCTCGACGCCACCGAGGTCGAGCCGCTGCCGCAAGAGTCGCCGCTGTGGGGGCTCGCGAACGTGATCCTGACACCGCACGTGTCGGCGTTGAGCCCAGAGATGTACGAGGGCCGCCGTCAGATCTTCCGGGAGAACCTGTCGAGGTTTATTGCCGGGGAGGACCTGCTGCACGTGTGCGACAAGCGCGCCGGGTACTGACGGTCCGGCCCGGAGTAGAGGACATCCAGAAAATAGGGCTTGTAGAAGGATTCTCACCCTTCTCCCTACACCCTCCCCCACTGAGGGAGAGGGAACATCTGGATGGCCTCTACCCTCCCCCGTCGAGGGGGAGGGGATTTCTGGAGGACCTCTGGTCGCAGGCAGGATGCGGGTCAGGCAGACGGCTTCTCCCGCCTTGACTCGATCTCGTACACGATGAGGCGGGTCTTGTTGATGGCGTCTGGGGAGACGCTGATGGAGGTGATGCCCCACTCGACAAGTTTGGCGGTAAGGTCGGGGAAGAAGCTTGGGGCCTGGCCGCAGATGGAGCAGCTGATGCCCCGGCGCGCCGCCGTGGTCACGAGGACCTCCAGCGCCTTCAGGACGGCGGGGTTGCGCTCGTCGAACTCCTGGGCCAGCGTGGCATTGTCGCGGTCGACGCCGAGGATGAGCTGCGTCAGGTCGTTGGAGCCGATGGAGATGCCGTCTATCCCGACATCTATGAACTGGTCGAGCAGGAATACGTTTGAGGGCACTTCCGCCATCATCCAGAGCTTGAAGCCGTCCTCGCCGCGCCGCAGGCCGCTCTTCTCGAGCAGCGCCTTGGTCCCCCGGAGTTCCTGCACCGTGCGCACGAAGGGGACCATTACCTGAAGGTTCTTGTGGTCCTTGCGGACCGCCTTGATGGCTTCCAGCTCCATCGCGAAGAGGTCCGGCTCCTTCACGTAGCGGGACGCGCCCCTGTAGCCGATCATGGGGTTCTCTTCCACGGGCTCGAAAGTGTGCCCGCCGCGCAGGTTGCGGTACTCGTTGGTCTTGAAGTCAGTAGTCCGATAGATCACAGGCCGGGGGTCGAAGGCCGCGGCGAACTTGCGCACGCCGGCCGAGAGTTTCCCGATGAACTCGCTCTCCCGGCCTTCAAGCGCCATCTGCCGCGGGTGCTCACCGATGCGGGCGACGATGAACTCGGCACGCAGGAGGCCTACGCCATCGACGTCACGTGTCGCGATCACGTCAGCCAGGTCGGGCTCGGCAAGGTTGACGTAGATCTTCGTCATGGTCTTGAGCGCCTGGGCTGGCGCAGCGCCGGACCCTGCTCTGCGGGCCCCTGCGACCGCGCCGGCATACACGCGCCCCGTCGAGCCGTCGACGGTGACCACCTGGCCGTCGCGGAGAGTCTTCGTGGCTGTCTCTGCGCCGACGACGCACGGGATGCCCAGCTCCCGGCTGATGATGGCGGCGTGGGCTGTCCTGCCGCCACGGTCGGTGACAAGGGCGGCCGCACGCTTCATCGCCGGGACGAAGTCTGGTGTGGTCATCTCTGTGACCAGGACGTCCCCTTGTTTCACGCGCCCCAGGTCTTTGATGTCGGTGAGGACCACCACGGGGCCGAACGCGCTCCCCGGACTGGCGCCTGCCCCGGACTTGAGCAGAAGCGGGTGGAGGTCCAGGTTCACCACCAGGCCGTCGTCCCCCTGCTCGAAGTCGAGGGTGGTGACGGCCCGGCTCTGGACGATGTGGAACTGCCCGTCCTCGTAGGCCCACTCGATGTCCAGCGGGTAGCCATAGGCGCGCTCGAGGGTCAGGCCGAACCGCGCCAACTCCTGGACCTCCGAGTTCGAGAGCTTCTGGTGGCTGCCCTCGTCAGCGGACACGTCCACCTTTACGTTGAGCGGTTCGCCGGGCCCGGCGCGCGGGTTGCGCACCAGCTTCCAGGGCTGCGGCGTCACGAGGCTGTGGAGGACGTCGAGGGTCCGCTTGTCCACGACGTAGGAGTCCGGCGTCGCCTCGCCTGAGACGACGGCCTCGCCCAGGCCGTAAATCGCCTCGATGAGGAGCCTGCTGCGGTCGCCGTTGATGGGGTCGACTGTGAACATCACGCCCGAGACTTTCGACTGGACCATGCGCTGGACGGGGACTGCCATGCCAGCGCCAAGCTGGTCGTAGCCGCGCTCTGCCCGGTAGAAGATGGCGCGCGCCTCAAAGAGGCTGGCCCAGCAGCCCTTGACCGCCTGGACAACGCCGTCGGCGCCGCTGACGTTCAGGAACGTGCGGTGCTGCCCGGCGAAGGAGGCGTCGGGCGTGTCTTCCGCGGTCGCCGACGACCGGACAGCCACGACTCCCTGGCCGATCTTGGAATAGGCGGCGATGATCTCCGCTGCCAGCTCGCGTGGCATGGGCGCGGCGAGTATGACTGCCTGTGCGCGCTCTGCTGCGGCTGCCAGCGCGGCTGCATCGTTGACGTCCGCGCCTGCCAGCGACTCGCGGACATCCTGGCGCAGGTCCCCGCGCTCCATGAAGCGGGTGTAGGCGGCAACCGTGACGATGAAGCCCGGTGGTACCGGCGCGCCCCTGCGTGTGAGTTCTCCGAGGTTTGCGCCCTTGCCACCAGCGATGGCGACATCGTTGGCGCCTACGTCGGCGAACCACAGGACGGCAGCGGTTTCTCTGGTGTGGACCGTTGGGTCAGGTTTTCCAGCCACGACTTGCACCATACCGGCCTCCAATGCAACAGAAACGATGAATCAAAGCGCAGCCCGGGTGCTCTACCGGGCTTCTCGCCAACATGGTCGGCGTCCAGAAAGGCCCGAAGTCTAGCACCGGGCGGAGCTGACCCCGGCTGGCGAGTTCGGAATGCGTAGGGCGTTGAGGCTGTCGGGCCCTGGGTGGCGCGACCTTCGTGATGAGGCCGACGCAAGCGTGCGCGATAGGGGCACGATGCATCGTGCGCCTGCTACTTCGCCTTCGGGCCGCCCATCGCTTCGATGAGCGATCCGCACCGCTCCAAAGACTGCTTATCATCGGCGCCCTGACACAGCATCACGATGTTCCCGTAGATCATGTAGTCGCCGTACTTGGGGCCCGGCGCCTGGCGCGACCCGGCGCTGGAGATGTCCGTGACCCCGCCCACGAACCAGCGGTCCTTGGCGCCGGCGGCCCACCGCTGGGTCTCCTTGGCGGCCCGCATCCCCTCCCCTACTCCTTCAGCGGCGAACGACTCGCCGTCGGACACTGCGACAGCGTGGGACGGGTAGAAGCGGAGCTCAACGTCGTACCGACTAGAGGCGTTGGGGCCAAAGAAGGCGAGATAGGACGCTGTTGCGCCGGTCAGGCCCGCAACGTCGTACGCCTTCGACTGCTTTGCGCCGGCGGCTACGACATCGTCGATGGTGAAGACCTTGTCGGCCGGGATGACTCTCTGAAAGCCGGGCGCCCCCACGTCAGTGTCGCTGCCTCCGCAGGCAGACGCGAAAAGTGCGAGCAACATCGCGATGCCGACAACGGCCGCAAAACCGCGATGTGCCGTTGAGCTAGCGAACTGGAGTCGACGCTCTGGCTGCGTGATCATGCTCGTCCCACAGTCTTCATGAAGTGCCCGGCGTAGTGGCTCATGAACGTCGGTATGTGAGTGTAGTGGTAGAGCACGCCGTTCGCGGCGTTCTTGGCGCAGGCCTCGGCGTTGCCGGGCGTGCCCGAGGCCTTTCCTGCGGCGTGGATGCGCCGAAACACGTCCTGCACCGTGCGCTGCACGTCGGGGTGGGAGTTGTCTCCAGGATGGCCCATGGACTGCGCAAGGTCCGTCGGGCCAACGAAGAACACATCGACGCCCGGCACGCTCAGGATGTCGTCAAGGTTCTTGACCGCGGCGATGTCTTCGACTTGAACGCACACCAGGACTTCGCGGTTTGCCACCTTCACGTACTCGGCCGTGCTTGCGCCGTAGCCGAAGTCGGCAACGCGGCCGCCTGCGAGCCCGCGCTCGCCCTCCGGCCAGTAGCGGCAGGCGCGGACAGCAGCTTCGGCCTCGGGCTTTGTATTCACGTGCGGCACCTGCACGCCCATC
>CAYWBD010000422.1:0-3397 GCA_964456315.1 uncultured Thermoflexus sp. | reverse complement strand
CAGCGTCACCAGGTCGAACAGCCGCCGGGGTTGTGGCGTCTCGAGGACGCTCAACTTCACTCTGGTGATCTTCATTTCTTCATTCGGCGGAAACAGCCCCAGGGTGGCCTGACGCAACGACGACAAGCACGGTCATGTCCGTGCCGCCCAGTATCTCGCCTACCCCCGTTGCGTCCAGTCCTTGCCGAGCTTCTCGAACCGGCGGTGGAGCTCGTCAACCGCCTTGCGGTCTAGCTTCGCTCCGCTGTTGGCGATGCGGAGGTTGGACTCCATGTGCTTGGGGTTCTTGGTGCCGACTATCGCCACGTCCACCTCTGGGTGCGCCAGGGTGAACCCCAGCGACAGCGCCACTGCGTCCTCAGTCTCTCCGGGCAGCGGCCCGAGCGCGGACATCTCCTTGGCCCTGACCAGGTAAGGGTCATCGTAGGCCCGCACCCGCGGCGCCTCCGCCTGTCCCGTTCGTCCTGAGCTTGTCGAAGGACCGGAGCCTGTCTGCCCTGAGCTTGTCGAATGGGTCGAAAGACGCTCAGCCGCCCGCGCCGCGCCCCAGGTCGCCCCGCCGATGGGCCGCTTGATGATGACGCCCATGCCCCGCGCCTCGGCCTTCTTGAGGAGGCCGGTCGTCAGCGCCTGCTGCTCGACGATGTTGAAGCTCGTCTGGAGCGTGTCGAACAGTCCGGAGTCCACTGCCCAGTGCGCCGCCTCGTTGTCGCCCGAGTAGCCGATAAAGCGCGTCTTGCCTGCCTTCCGGGCGTCCTGCAATGCACGGACCACGTCGCCGCGCTTCAGCACGTCCACCCCGCAAGAGTGCAGCTGCACCAGGTCCACGCGGTCGGTCTTCATGCGCTGCAGGCTGTTGTTGACGTTGCCCGTCACCGACTCGTAGGTCCACTCCGTCCCGGTCTGCCCGCCGAGGTGGCCGGCCTTGGTCGCCAGCACAAACTCGCTGCGCCTGCCCGCGACGGTCGCCCCGACAAGCTCCTCGCTGACCTTGTAGCACTCTGCGGTGTCAAGGAAGTTGATCCCGTTGTCGAGGGCGTGGCTCAGCACCTCGCCGGCCTGCTTGATGTCGCCAGCAGACCCAGCAGACATCGACAACTCGAAGCCGATCTCCGCCAGGCCGACGCCCAGCGCGCTGACTTTGAGCCCGGTCTTGCCGAGAGTGGTGGTGTTCACGGTGCCTCCGGTTCGCTAGTGATCAGGCAGGCAATGGTACCCGCGTGGGCGCCGCTGACGGTCGGCCCGATTGGAAAAGCTGGCGCGTGACCGTTCGCGCTGAGCCTGTCGAAGGGCGACCGTGCCCGTAACCGGAGGCGCAGCGAGCCGCTCGCCCTTCGACAGGCTCAGGACGAGCGGGCTATCGTCAGCGTTAGGGCACAGCCGGCCGGTTCGACGCCCCGCTCGCCCCGAGCTTGTCGAGGGGCCCCGCTGGTGACGGGACCGATGCGGAGCGACGTTGTCGCTACACCGAGCCCGGCGGTCTCGCTTTCCGCGCTCCTTGATGATCGTTCGTATGAAACGGGGCCCTTCGACAAGCTCAGGGCGAGCGGACAGGAGTCCCGCGCCACCGTCACGCCGGTTTCTCTGTCAACAGGATGGACCCGCAGCCAAAAACCCAAGTTAAACCTGAAGCCCCCGGGCGGACCAGGGGGCTTCAGGGGAAGGAGGGATTCTCCGGCCCGCGTGAGCACGCGCAGGCCGGGCGGGGACTGAGTCTACTTGTTGCTGCCGATCTTGAACATCTTGGTCGCGCACACCGGGCACGTGCCTTGGGTCGCCGGCCGGCCGTTCTTCATCTTGATGTCCTTGGGGCCCTTCATTTCTCTCTTAGCCTTGCATTTCATGCAGTATGCCTGCATCGGTACATCTCCTCGGACGACTAAACCCACGGCGCAGCCCGGCGGCCCGGGGGCGCAACTCGAACGCGAGAAAAAGAGGGATTCTCCGGCCCGCGTGAGCACGCTCAGGACCGGCCCGGGAAAGAGGCTACTTGCTGCCGATCTTGAACATCTTGGTCGCGCACACCGGGCACGTGCCCTGAGTCGCCGGCCGGCCATTCTTCATCTTGATGGCCTTGGGGCCCTTCATTTCTCTCTTAGCCTTGCATTTCATGCAGTATGCCTGCATCGGTACATCTCCTCGGACAACTAAGCCCATGGCGCAGCCCGGCGGCCCGGGCGCGCAGTTCAACGCGAGAACAAGTTAGTACGGGCGGGCTGAGTTTGTCCATAGCCTGAGGCCAAGTTCACGGCAATCTCGCGTCGCTGGCCCCGGCTGGAAGCCCCCGTCCACTGCCACGTCGAGTCGGGACGCCCGGGCGTTGCCCAACCCGGCATTCGTATTCAGCGGAGGCTGTTTTCCAACCCGCAGCCCATCACCGGGCTGTCGCCTCTCCCGTTCGGCGCCGCCACTTTGGACAGTCGCCGCGCCGGTGCGTGCCCGGGAGCCGGGTTTCCCAGTCAGATGGCTGGGAACGGGCTTCCAAACTCAGCCGGAACTTGACCGCCAGCGTCTATAATTGCCCGCTACTCAAGTGCGCCCGCCGCGAGTCGTGGTGCGTCGCCGGCGTCGCCAGCGCGGCACGAACAGTGAGGCAACGTGGTCCTGGACCCCGTCACAGGCGACCTCGATGCGCTCCGGCAGGACGCCCTGTCGGCACTGCAGTCGTTCGACGCGGCCGACGCCGAGGCCGTCGAGCGCTGGCGCGTCGAGTACCTGGGCCGCAAAGGGAGGTTAACCGCCGTCCTGCGGGGCCTGGCAGCCTTGCCCGCGGAACAGCGGCGCGACGCCGGCGCAGCGGCCAACGGCCTCAAAGAGCTCCTGGAAGCGCAGCTGGAAGAGAAGCGGGCGCTGGGCGCGGCGTCGCAGACTGCAACGCCGGCGGCCCTGGACATCACGCTGCCCGGCCGCAGGCTCCGGCAGGGCAGGCTCCACCCCTCGACGCAGGTCATCCGCGAGATCTGCCAAGCCTTCAACGACATGGGGTTCCAGACCGTCGAGGGCCCCGAGGTCGAGTGGGAACGCTACAACTTCGACCTCCTGAACATCCCGCGCGACCACCCGGCCCGGGACCGCTGGGACACCATCTGGGTGGACACGACCCGGCCTGAGACTGCCGACGCCGTTCGTCCTGAGCGTGTCGAAGGACGTGAGCCTGTCGAAGCACGCGGAACGGCGACTGGGCGCCCTGAGCTCGTCGAAGGGCCCCGCAGCGCTCGCCCGGAGACCAGCGGCCCGCTCGCCCCGAGCTTGTCGAGGGGGCCCGTGACGACCCCCCACCCCCGCCCCCTCCCCCCCCCGGGGAGGGGGGGAAAAGACGCCCCCGCACGCGAAGCAGTCTATGGACATGTCCACGCCGGGCTCGACGAACGGGAAGAAGTCGCACCGAAAGCGCACC
>CAYWBD010000421.1:0-7274 GCA_964456315.1 uncultured Thermoflexus sp. | reverse complement strand
GCGCGGGTGGAATCGAGCACAGTCCGAGAATAGCAGAGGGTCGCACGCGTCTGCGGCTGAGTCTCAGGCGGCAACGTGCGCGCGGCGCGCAGGCCGGGCACGGACGCGCCCTGGGGCGTCGCTCTCGCCCAGACCCAATGCCGCAGTGCGAAGGGCCCACGATGCGGCCCGCGCTACGGCAGCGTCGTGAGCGTGTCGATTGCTTTGAGGTACACCGGCTCGTAGTAGGCGTCACGCTTGGACGGCGGCGAGATCAGTATCACGACGAGCGCCGTCCCGTCAGGCGCCTGGGCCACAGCCATGTCCAGCAGCGAGCCCTCAACAAGGGCCGGAAGGTAGAGGGTCCAACCCATGCCACTGGCGTCACGCGTCGCAACGGGTGTCAGGCTTTGAGTCAGGCCGAACTGCCGGGCGAGTTGCGTGACCAGGAACGCGACGGGGACTGCAGGGAGGGCCATATGCAGCAGGCCCGTATCACCAAGCCCGGGCCGCAGAGCCAGGGCCACCCCTGGACCTGGATGATCAAGAGGCCAGTCTTGCGGCCGGGAGCCGCGCACTCCGAGCTCCCGGTCCTCCCATGGGGCCATCACCGTCTGCGCGGACGGCACGGGTATTTGCAGCACTGCGCCCGGGTCTATGCAGGCGCCATCCGGGACCGCCTCGGGGTCATCAAGGAACGCCAGCGCGATCTGCCGCGGGCAGTTGCCGGAGGCGATGGTCACGGCATGCCCGGTTGCGGGTATCAGGAAGAACGAGCCTTTGTCGAACTGGCCGGCGACTTGCCGGCCCCACTCGGGGGGCGTTATCGGGTCGAACTCACCTGCGAGCACGAGCACGGGCACACGGCCGTTCGACACGGGTTGGTTCTCTTTCGCCGGCGCTTCGAACTCACCAAGCGCGGCGCACACAGCGAGCGACTCTGCGCCGCTCGACTGGCCGGTAAGTGTGTTGTGCCAGGCTGCGGGCACGGACTGCGTCGCGGCGTCAAGTTCTGCGGCGGTCGTGTACGCCAGCTCGTCAATGCACTGAACCGCCACGTTCATGCCAGACGAGATGAACTCGTCCTGCGCAAGGCTGCTCTGGGCCAGGAGCCGCAGCGTTGACAAATCGCCCCCGGCGGCGTCCGTGATGATTTCAGGGAGCAGTGGCAGCACCCGTGCCGAGTACATCCCCTGGAACAGCAACCCGGCAAACCCCGCGCCGTCCAGGCGGCCGGCGAGCTCCGTGCCGTCCGCGGGGTCAGTGATGGTCAGCGGCGCAGGCTGCGCTTCAAGGTCAGATATCAGCCTGAAAAAAGCCTCCTCGAGGCCGGGATAGTGCTGGCCGCAAACGGGGTGGCGGTCGCAGGCGGCCCACACCCTTTCGAATGCGGCAACCAGGTTGCCCGTGATTGAGGTCTGGAGGTTCACCTCCAGCGGGTAGGCCGAGTCCAGGACAACGGCGCGGACGCCTTGCGGGAAGTCCCGGACCACGGTCAGCGCCAGCCGGGTCCCGTAGGAGATGCCCCACAGGTCCCACCGCTCGTAGCCCAGGGCGCGGCGGAGGTCCTCGATGTCGGCGGCGCTCTGCGCGCTGTTGTACGCCGCGAGGTCCCAACCTTCGGCATTCAGGCGTACCAAACAGGCAACGACCGCCTGATTCCCCTGGGTCTCTGCTTGCTCTGCGGTGATCTCACCGGTGAAGAGCGCCCTGGACGTGTCGCTCACCTCCGGGCAGTCAAGCGCGGGCTCCGACAGCCCTGTACCGCGCTGGTCAACGACGATGAGGTCCCTGTCCGATGCGAAGTCCCGGTATCCCTCGTCGTACGCGCGGATCACGCCCTCGATTGCGTTGCCGCCCGGGCCGCCTTCGAGGTAGACCAGCGGCGGGCGGCCGTCGACTACCGGGGCGGCCTTGAAAACCGCGACGCGCAGCCTGATCAGCTTGCTGTCCTGGCGGCGCCGGTTCTCAGGAACTGACAGCCAGCCGCACTCGACTTTGGCCCCGGCAGGCGTATCCAGGTCGCAATCGTCCAGCAAGAACGCTGGCCGCTCTGGCATCGGGATGGGGGTGGTGGTTCGCGTCGGTGCAGGGGTGGCCGTGGCGGCAGCAATGGGCGTCGCTAAGGCCAGCGGCGCAGGCGTCGCTGATGGCAGTTCGAGTGGAGTTGGCGGGGACGTGGGGGTGGGAATTGTCGCCACCGCTGGGGCCGTTGGAGCCGCCGTTGTGGCCGGAGTTGACGTGGCCGCGCCCTTCCCGCAGGCGCCGGCCAACAACAGGAGCGCCGCGGCGGCGGAGAGGAGCTTCGGAGATGCCGCCAAACCGGCCCTCGTTTCAGCGCCCCGGCCTGACAGCTTCGAAGATCTTCTGCGCGTCCAGGGGCACCTCTATCTGACCACCATCGCCCTGGAGCGGCTTGAGTGCGGCCACGCCCTTTTGGAGCTCGCGGTCGCCGAGTATCAGGAGGTGCCGGGCAGCGAGTCCGTTTGCGAAGCGGAGCTGGTCTTTCAGGCCGCGTCCGGCCGGCCCAAGCACAGTGGCGACGCCGCGGGAGCGGAGTGCTGCGGCCAGCTCAACCCCGCGCCGGGTCGCAGCATCACCCAGGGCCGCGACTACAACCTCCACCGCTGTTGGCACAGTCGGGGCGATGCCCTGGCGCTGGAGGTTCAGTATCAACCTCTCGATGCCCGCCGCGAAACCAATGCCTGGCGTGGGCGGGCCATCGAGGAGCTCCATGAGCCCGTCATATCTGCCTCCGCCCAACAACGTGGACTGCCCCGAAGCGTCGAGGGGCTCGATCTCGAACACGGTGTGCGTGTAATAGTCCAGTCCACGCACAAGGCGGTGGTCTACGGCGTAGCTGAAGTCCGGGTACACCCGCTTCAGTTCGTCGAGCAACGTCAACGTTTCATCCCAGCGCCGCCGGTTTGCTTCGCTCAGGTAGTCGAGCGACCTCGGCGCTTTTTCTGCCAACGCCTGGCTACCGGGCTCCTTGGAGTCGAGCAGGCGGAGAGGGGACCTCTGGAGACGGTCGCGGTCGAGCGCCGGGAGCGTGGCCAGGTGCGCTGCGTAATACTCCCGCAGCGCGGCCAGGTGACGGGGCCGGTCCTGCGCGTCACCGATGGAATTGATGCGCAACGTGAGGTTTTTTAGCCCGAGCTCACGCAAGAACAGCCAGCCCAGCTCGATGACCTCCACGTCTATTTGCGGCGACGTGTCTCCGAAGACCTCGATGCCGAACTGGTGGAACTGCCTGAAGCGCCCGGCTTGCGGCCGCTCGTAGCGGAACATGGGTTCGATGTAGTACAGGCGGACCGGTTTGGGCCAGCTTGCCATGCCATGCTCGATGTACGCCCGGCAGACCGGAGCGGTGCCTTCAGGGCGCAGCGTCAGCGAGTCGCCTCCTAGGTCCTGGAAGGTGTACATCTCCTTCTGGACGACGTCAGTCTCCTCTCCCACGCCACGTCGGAAGAGCGGCGTGTCCTCGAAGAGCGGAGTGTCGATCCGGCGGTAGCCGAACCGTTCGCTGACGCGCACTGCGACGCCGCGGACAAGCTCCCAGTAAGGCTGTTGGTCAGGCAGGATGTCTGACACGCCGCGCGGGGCTCTGAAGGCCACAGGCAACCCCTTGCTAAGCGGCCGGACGGGCCGGGTGCTCGGGCGCGCCGTCGTGCGCGGCCGCCGTCACTTCGATCCCAGGCCCTGCATCTGGAAGACCTTGCCTTCCGTCTTGATCGCCGGCGCGTACAACAGCTCTGCGCGGTGCATGTCGCGGGCGGTGACTGCGCCGACCATACCCATGGAGATCCTCAGCGCGCCGACCAGGTTTTCCGTGCCGTCCGTGCGGTGGGAGGGCCCGAACAGGATCTTTTCCAGCGGACCGCGGGTCCCGACACTTATGCGGGTGCCTCTGGGCAGGGAGCCATGCGGCGTCGCCATGCCCCAGTTGAAGCCGTGGCCCGGGGCCTCGGTGGCCTGGGCGAGCGGTGTGCCGATCATCACTGCGTCGGCTCCAGACGCGAACGACTTGCACACGTCGCCGCCGGTGCGGATGCCACCGTCGGTGATTATCGGCACGTAGCGGCCTGTGGTCTTGAAATACTCTTCGCGGGCTGCGGCGCACTCCAATGTCGCCGTCACCTGGGGCACGCCGATGCCGAGCACCTCGCGGCTGGTGCAGGCGGCGCCTGGTCCGACTCCCACGAGCACTCCCTGCACGCCCTCCTCCATCAGCTCGAGGGTGACGTCGTAGCTGACGGTATTGCCGACCAGCACCGGCACCTTGATCTGCTCGACCAGCTCGTGGAAGATCAGCCCGCGGACGCTGCGGGAGTGGTGGCGCGCCGTGGTCACTGTGCTCTGGATCACGAGTACGTCCGCACCGGCTTCGACCGCGATCGGGGCGTACTTCTTTGTGTTCGCCGGTATGACCGAGACGGCAACGGCGACGCCGCCACGCTTGATCTGCTCAACGCGCTTGCCGACCAGGTAGTCCTTGACCGGGGCAGAGTAGATCTTCTGCAGGAGTTCGGTCGCGGCGTCTCTTGGCGCCTCGGCGATCTCGGTGAACAGGTGGGCGGGGTCCTCATAGCGGGTCTGGATGCCGTCCAGGTTCAGCACCGCCAGGCCCCCGAGCTTACCCATGGCGATGGCGAACGCCGGGTCTACGACAGCGTCCATGGCGGACGCCAGCACCGGGATGCCCAGGCTGACGCCGTCGATGCGCATCCCCAGCTCGACCATCTCCGGGTTGATGGTGACCTGGCCTGGTGCGATGGCCACGTCCTCAAACCCGAATGCGTGCTTGAGTTCCTTGAGGGTGCGGGGCATAGCAGCTCCCTGGGCGGACGGGCGGGGTCCCGGCTGCTGTTGCGAGCCACTTTTGAACGTGGTCGCACCTATGTTACGAAAAGCGTAAAAGAAGTTATTCGGGGTAGTGTACGCCCGGTGTCAAGGGCCTCGCGGAGGCTGCGGGCTGGCCGCCGTGCGGCGGTCCGGAGCGAGTGCGATAATCTGCGTCTAGCCGCCTACTCAGCAAGCCCGGCGTCCCGGTCAGTTTCCGGACACAGCCGTGGACGGAGAGGCGAGCAACGAAGGTATCGGAGCACTTCTGGCGCGCTCCTGCGGGGACCCTAGGCTGAATACGCCAGCCTGGCCTCGACGGGGTGACCTTTCGCAGCGCGCTGCAACGTGCGACAGCAGTCCGTGCCTCCCGCTCGCCCCGCTCCGTCCACCTCGCGATACGCGCTCTGGCTGAGACGGCAAGGAGAGCGGTTGAGCCACTCCCAGACCAGCAACCGGGGCCTCAGCGCTGGCGACGATCTGGCGGACGCGCTCAGACCGGACCGCGATAAGAGCGCGGTCCTGGCGGTCGCGTGCGCAGGCAGGCTCGGTTCGAGCCTGGCTCTCGGGGCGTCCAGTGCGGGCTACCGGGTCGGCGCTGTGAGCTCACGCCGTGCTGACCACAGGCTGTGGCTCACCGAACGCCTGCCAGACTGCCGCGTTGTCGCAACCCCGGCAGAGGCCGCGGCCGGGGCGGACATCGTGTTCATCACCGCTCCGGACTCGGTGGTTGCCGATGTGTGCGCCGAGGTGCCGTGGGTCCGCGGTCAGGCCGGCATCCACTGCTCAGGAGTGCTCCCGTTGTCCGCCCTTAATATTGCGGCCCGGGCAGGCGCGGCAACCGGCGGCATTCACCCGTTGCAGACTTTCCCGTCGCCGGACTCAGAGGAGGCATTGCGCGGCATCTCGTACGCTGTCGAGTCTGACGACAGACACCTGATTTCGTGGCTTCGGGACTTGGCAGGCAACTTGGGCGGCGCCCCGTTCGACATCAGCACAGACCGGCGGGCGGCCTACCACGCTTCAGCCGTGATGGCCTCCGGCATGGTCGCGGCCCTCGCTGGGATCGCAGCAGAGATGTGGGGGCAGTTCGGACAGCCGCGCCACCTGGCGCTTGCCGCGCTGTCACCGCTCATCGTGGCGACGGCGGCGGCGCTCCGTGACAAGGGCCTGCCCGCCGCGATGACCGGCCCGTACGTCCGGGGCGACGCGGGCACGGTCGCCAGCCACCTGACTGCCACCGCGGCGCAGTCCCCGGAGGTCGCACGCGCCTACGCCGCGCTCGCGCTGGCCGGGTTGCCGGTCGCCAGCGAGCAGGGCGGGCTCTCCGCGAGCAAACGACAGGAGATAGAGCAACTGCTGGAGCATGCCCTCGCCCGGGCAGGCAAGCCGCGGGATGGGCGGTCTGACGCGTCGCTCACCGTGAGGGCGCGACGAAAGAACACCCGCGCGGCGAGCGCCAACGCAGCCGACGGAGAGGAGCGACTACGTTGAGTCCGTCCGGACAGCCCAATGACGTCGGTGCAAAGCCGCGTGTAGAACGGCCACGTCGTGTGACGACCCACCGCCTCCAGGCCATGAAGGACCGGGGCGAGGCGTTCCCCATGCTGACTGCATATGACTACACATCCGCCCGGCTCGCCGACCAGGCGGAAATGCCGGTCATCCTCGTCGGCGACAGCCTGGGCCAGGTCATCCTGGGGCATGACTCAACCGTCCCCGTGACGATGGAGGACATGGTCAGCGCGACAGCGGCAGTCGTCCGCGGCGCGCCTCGTGCCCTGATCGTCGCCGACATGCCGTTCATGAGCTACCAGGTCGACGCCGAGACCGCGCTGCGCAACGCCGGGCGGCTCCTGCAAGAGGGCGGCGCTCAGGCGGTGAAACTGGAGGGCGGCCGTCCGGTGGCGACAATAGTCCGCCGCCTCTCAGAAGCGGGCATCGCTGTGATGGGCCACATCGGCCTGACGCCGCAGTCTGTGCACCGGCTCGGTGGCTACCGGGTGCAGGGTAAGGACGAACGGTCGGCAGGCTCGCTGCTCGAAGATGCCGCGGCTATCCAGGAGGCGGGAGCATTCGCGATCGTCCTGGAGCTCATCCCCGCCGAGCTGGGGGGCAGGATTACGGCGCAGTTGCAGATACCCACAATTGGGATCGGCGCGGGCCCGCGCTGCTCGGGCCAGGTCCAGGTCTGGCACGACTTGCTTGGCCTGCAGGAGTTCAAGCCGAAGCACGCACGGCGCTACGCAGAGCTTGGCCCTGTGATTCAGGCCGCCGTCGCCAGCTACGCACGAGACGTGCGCGATGGCCGTTTCCCCTCCGAGGCTGAGTCGTTCTCGGCCGACGAGTCCGCGGTGCGCCGCCCGGCGCCCACCACCGCACCCGGCGCGGCTTAGCGGTGCAGGTCATCGAGATTGCGGCCGAAATGCGGCAGGCCCGGGCCACTATGACCG
>CAYWBD010000420.1:0-7515 GCA_964456315.1 uncultured Thermoflexus sp. | reverse complement strand
GAAGGCGACAAGGACGCCGCCTGCCCTCAGCGCCGGGCGACGCGCGAGCCCGAAGCCCGACCACCCTGGCCGGACCTTAGCCCGAACGTGATCGGCGCTCGTCGCTCTCTCAAACATCTTGGGCAACATCTCTCGCTCCGTTACCAAACGTCCAGTTTCAAGTCGCGCGGCAGTCTCGGCTCAGGCCAAGCCTGCGCGAAACGCCACCGTTTGTTTGACAGTTCCAAGAGCCCGTGACTCGAGGTCCCGACCGGGCTGCCAACGTTGGCGTCGGCCCTGCTCACACCCGCCGAGCCAGCCTTCGTGCTCAACTGAAGACCGGCCACCTCGGATCAGGCAGGAATACTAGATACAGATCTGCGCGCCGCAAGTAAAGATCCGGTGAAAACAGCGCACAATCGTATCAAAAGTTCCCGCCTGTGTCCCCTGCCAGGCACTTTGTACGTCTACGTAGGTCTGGCAGGCGCGGTTTCCTCCGCCGATGAGTCCTACTTGCGGCGGGGCGCCTCAGACGGCGCGGCAGCGGCCCCTACCCCTCTGGCGGGCGGGCGCTGGCGCGCCTGTTCTTCAGGGGGGCGGACGTTCCTGAAAGTCGCCCACAACGAGATGTCGTAGGCAATCTTAATCACCCCGCAGGCAACGAACGGCGCCGCGGCCGAGGTCGCCTGCCAGAGCGCCGTCGCCACCGGTGGCCCGGCGATACCTGCGACGCTGCGGCCCGTCAGGTGGATGCTGGCCATCGCCACGCGCTCCTCGGGACCGACAATCGCCATGGTGTAGGAGTCCCTCGTTGGCACGTCCATCTGGCTCAAGAACGACCTCGCCTGCCAGAGGAGCACCGCGAGCCAGCCGAATGGTGCGAATGCCGCGGCGATCATGAGCAGGCTCGAAGGGATGTGCGTGAACACCATGGTGTTGATAAGGCCGATCCTGTCAGCCAGGCGCGCCGCCACCCACGTCGAGATTGCGGTCAGCACTCCGGACGCAAAGAAGATCCAGCTGAGTGAGCCGAGCTCAAACCCGAACTGTGTGTTGAACCAGTACGCCACCAGGCTCTGGACGAGCATCGCCCCGGCAAAGTGGTCAACGCTAAAGAGCGCCGTGAGGGTGAAGATCGTGCGGCGCGATTTCAGCTTCAGCGGGTTGGTCCATCCGGCGCGAGTTGCGGCTGGCGCTTCGATTTGGTGCGATATCAACAGGTAGAGCGCCTCGGCAAGCAGGAGGATCACCGCATAGGCGACCAGCATCGCCCTCTGCCCTGCCAGGTCCGACACGCCGAAGGAGTCTGAGATGACCGGCGCCAGTCCAGCCGCCAGCGCGCCCACGGCCGCCGCGGCGGCAGACACAATCCGGTAAACGGCGAACACGTCCGTCCGGCGTGCGTCAGTCCCTGCGGTGGCCAGCGCGGCCTGCTCCAACGGCTGGACCGGACCGCGCCCGGCCACTCCGCTGATGGCCCCGAAAAACGCCGCCCCAGCCAGCACCGCGAAGCTGTCTGCGAGGACGAGCGCAGCGACTGGCGCCGCCTGGACGAGCGTGATCAGGATGAACAGTCGGCGACGCCCGACCCGGTCGGCCAGGAACCCGGTTGCGAACGTCAACAACGCCGAGCCGGCGACGCCCGCAGTGAAGAAGCCGCCGATCTCCGTCAAGCTGAGCCCAAGGTCGGCCAGGTACACGCCCAGCACGATGACCGCGAAGCCCACGCCAAAGCTCCGCAGGCCACTGGCGAGGATGATCACACGGCCGTCGCGGCTGATCCAGGAGAGGGGCGCAGCCCGCGCACGGTCGCTCACCCGGCCTCACCGCTTGTCCACGGTGTCACGCCCTGAGGACCGACCGCCTCGGCGAGCTCCCGGGCAGTCCGGCCCGTCCCCGGGACGCTTACAAGAGGCGCGATTTCGGCCAGTGGCGCCAGGACGAACGCCCGTAGGTGCATGCGGGGGTGCGGCAGCGAAAGGCCGGGCTCAGCGAGCACCAGGTCGCCGTATAAGAGCAGGTCGAGGTCTATCATCCTGGGCGCGCCCTGCCCTGCCCTTGTCCGGCCCATCGCGGCCTCGACGCCCAGCAACGCGGCGAGCAGCGCGCGAGGCGTCAGGCGGGTCTCCATCTGCACGACCTGGTTCAGATAGTTTCGCTGCGGGCCTGGGACCCCCCAGGGCTCCGTCTCGTAAACCCCCGATGTCGCGGTGATGTCTCCCAAAGGCCTGAGCCGGGTCCTCGCCTCGGTCAGGTGGCTGGCGCGGTCGCCGACGTTGCTGCCCAGTCCCACGTAGGCGGTCACCGGCACGTCGATGCGCGGCATCTCAGGCGGTCGGACGGGCAGGCCAGCCCCGCACCAGCGCATCGGCCATCCTGGACACCCTCAGCATCGCCCGCACGTCGTGGACACGCACGATGTCCGCGCCGTTCGCCACGGATATCGCAACGGTCGCAGCCGTGCCTTCCAGCCGTTCTTGAGGCGGCAGGTCCAGCACCGCGCCTATGAACGACTTGCGGGACGTCCCCACCAGCACCGGATGCCCGAGTTCGCGCAGCTCTCGCAAACGGCGCAGCACTTCCAGACTGTGCTCTGGTTTCTTGGCGAACCCGATGCCAGGGTCGACGATGATTCGCTGCGGCTCAACGCCCGCTTGTAGCGCACGTCCGATCGCGCCCGACAGGTCACTGATAACGTCGGAGACCACATCGCCGTAAACGGCTTTCGGCCGAGTGTGGCTGACCACGATCGGCACGCCGGCCCCGGCCGCCACGCTGGCCATGTCTGGGTCGCCGAGCATGGATACGTCGTTCACCAGAGACGCTCCCGCAGTCAGGGCCGCACGGGCTACGTCCGCCTTTCTTGTGTCTATGCTCACCGGCAAGCCAAGCCGGCCTTTCAGAAGCCTGATGACCGGGAGCACGCGCGCCATTTCCGCTGCCGCGCTGACGGGCCGAGCGTCGGGATAGACGCTCCTGGGCCGGGTCGACTCTCCGCCGATGTCAACAATGTCGGCGCCTTCGTCTTCGGCGCGGAGAGCTGCGTCGGCTGCGGCCTGGACCCAGTCGGCCTGCGCGGCCATAACGCCGTCGCCCGAAAAAGAGTCAGGCGTGATGTTCACCGCGGCCATGATGTAGGTCCGCGCGCCCCAGACGAACTCGCGGCCGCCGATGACAAGGCAACGCGGCGCGGCGTCGGTTACGCGCGCAGGGTTGCAGGCAGCAGGTGTCTGCCCAGACATATCGCCGCCCGTCGTGTTTGAAGCAGGCTGCATGGCTATCGACCTTGCCGCTCATATTAGCCTGCGCTACGATGCGAGCCTGCGCCGGACCGTCACCAGCCTGACTGTTCGCCGCGCCGCCAAGGTCAGTGGTCCACCCTCCCCTGCCAGCCCTCCCGGCGAGGCCCGCCCATCACCACCAGCAAGCAGGCCAGCATGCCCCCGGCGCCGCACGACGGTGTCGCTCCCGCTGCGCCGCCCCATGACAAGCGCTCCGCACTTAAGGCCCGGCGCGCCGCGGCGCACGCCGGCGGCGGGCCCGAGCGGACCAAGGCGCAACGTGAACGCGGCAAGCTCACGGCTCGCGACCGCCTTGCCCGGCTGTTCGACAACGGCGCGTTCACCGAGATGGACACGTTTGTCAGCCACCGGTCCACGGACTGGGGCCTGGAAAAGCAGCACTTCGAGGGTGACTCTGTCGTCACCGGATACGGGCAGGTAGATGGCCGCACAGTGTTCGCCTACGCCCAGGACTTCACAGTGCTTGGCGGCTCGCTCTCCGAGGCGGCGGCGCAGAAGATCTGCAAGGCCATGGACCACGCGCTCCGCACTGGGGCGCCGGTCGTAGGCTTCAACGACTCCGGCGGCGCGCGCATTCAGGAAGGCGTGGACTCCCTGGCCGGCTACGGGGAGATCTTCAAGCGAAACACGCTGGCCTCCGGAGTCGTGCCCCAGATCACCGTGATCGCGGGCCCGGCGGCGGGGGGCGCGGTCTACTCTCCGGCCATCACGGACTTCATCTTCATGGTTGAAAAGACCGGGCAGATGTACATCACAGGCCCGGATGTCATCAAAGCCGTGACAGGCGAGGAAGTTACGCACGAGGACCTGGGCGGCGCGATCACGCACGCCACCCGGTCTGGCGTCGCCCACTTTACGTCGCCGGACGAGGACGCCTGCATCAGGGAGGTCCGGCGGCTGCTGTCGTTCTTGCCGTCCAACAACTCGGAACCCCCGCCTTCGCTGAAGGCCGACGGAGACCCGGAGGCCCACGACGAATCGCTGCCGGGCGCGCTGCCGGAGAACCCGCGTCAGCCGTACGACATCATGAGCGTTATTGCGAAGGTGGCGGACCACGGGGACTTCATGCCCGTGCACCACCTGTTCGCGCCCAATATCGTCGTGGGGTTTGCGCGCATTAACGGACAGAGCGTCGGCATCGTGGCGAACCAGCCCGCGGTGATGGCCGGCAACCTTGACATCAACGCCTCGGACAAGGCCGCCCGGTTTGTAAGGTTCTGCGACTCGTTCAACGTGCCCATCGTGACGTTTGTGGACGTGCCTGGCTTCATGCCCGGCACCGACCAGGAGCACGGCGGCATCATCCGCCACGGCGCAAAGCTCCTCTACGCTTACGCTGAGGCGACAGTGCCGAAAGTGTCCGTCATCCTTCGGAAGGCGTACGGCGGCGCGTATATCGTCATGTCTTCAAAGCACCTGCGCGGCGATGTCAACCTGGCGTGGCCGACGGCTGAGATCGCGGTTATGGGCCCAGAGGGCGCGGTGAACGTCATCCGGCGACGAGAGATCGCCGAGGCCGCTGACCCTGCGGCCCGCCGCAGCGAGCTGGTACAGGAGTACAGGGACCGCTACGCGAACCCGTATGTGCCCGCCAACCGCGGCTACATAGACGACGTGATTGACCCGGCGGAGACGCGGCCAGCTATCATCCGGGCGCTGAGGATGCTGGAACACAAGGTAGACACGCTACCCCCAAAGAAGCACGGCAACATCCCGCTCTGATGTCATCCTGAGCGGAGCGAAGGATCCCGTTCACACGCCCGTCCGCCGAAGCAAGAGGCACCCAAGAGGCACCGAGCCTGCCCCGGCGAAGGCCGGAGGTGAGGGGTCAGTCCCGGACGAACAACATCATCATCCCCTCTCCCCCTGAGGGAGAGGGTCAGGGTGAGGGGTCAGTCCCCAGAGGAACAACGCATTGGCGATAGACACCGCGGCCATCGAACGGGCCAAAGAGCACTTCGGGAAAATACTTGCCCCTCAGCTTGAGCGTGTCGAGCGCATCAAGAAGGAGGGGGACTGGACGGACTACTCGAAGCTCAGCCCCATCGCCATTGGCACGATCGGCGGCGACGGCATCGGCCCCGCGATCACGGAGGTCGCCGAAAACCTGCTGAAGGAGCTCCTCGCGAAGGAGCTGCGGACGGGCAAGGTCAAGATCGTCCAGGTGCAGGGGCTCACCATCGAAAACCGGGCGAAGCACATGAAGTCCATCCCGGACGACGTGCTGGCCGAGATCAAGAAGTGCCATGTCACCCTGAAAGGCCCGACCACGACGCCCGAGGCTGGCAGCCCTTGGCCGAACATCGAGTCTGCAAACGTTGCGATGCGCAAGGAGCTGGACCTGTTCGCGAACGTGCGGCCCGTGCGGGTGCCGTCCGAGCGCATCGACTGGATGTTCTTCCGCGAGAACACCGAGGACCTCTACGCGCTCGGGAGCCAGGGCGTGGACGTGACCCCGGACATTGCCATTGACTTCCGCCTCATTACCACCCCGGGCTCGGAGCGCCTCATTGAGGCTGCGTTCGCGCACGCCAAGAAGTCTGGGAAGACGCGGGTGACGATTGTCACCAAGGCCAACATCGTCAAGAAGACCGACGGCAAGTTCCTGGACGTTGCCAAGAAGGTGGCGGCCCGCTACCCGGGCATCACCTGGGACGGCTGGTACATAGACATCATGACCGCCAAGCTGCTGGACAAGGCCCGCCGTTCTGACTTTCAGGTGTTTGCGCTGCCCAACCTTTACGGGGACATCCTGACTGATGAGGCCGCCGAGATACAGGGCGGCGTGGGGACTGCGGGGAGCGCGAACATCGGCAAGCGCTACGCCATGTTCGAGGCGATACACGGCTCTGCCCCGCGCATGGTCCAGGAGGGCCGCGCGAAGTACGCCGACCCCTCGTCCATGATCAAGGCGGCGGCGATGATGCTGTCGCACATCGGCTTTACTGACCTCGGAGACCGCCTGGAAAAAGCGCTGGAAGTCTGTGGGCAGTACGAACGAAAGGTCAAAGTCACCGGTCGCGACACCGGCGTGACGGGCGACGAGTTTGGGAAGTACGTGCTCGCCACGGTGCGGGACCCGAAGCTTGCAGAGCGCTGGCAGGCCTACGTGAAGGCGGGGTAGGCGCTTCCGACACGCGCCGAACTAGGGTCCGGCGGGCCCGGGGCACAAGGATGGCTCATGAGCAATCTGCAACGGTGAAGACGGGTGACGCCGTTACGCTGCGGCTTTCTGGCGATGGTGAGAGGTCCCGCCTTCACACCCTCGCGATCAATAACGGTCGGCCAGCTCTGATTGGACTGATATCCGGCGGCGTAGCCGGTCTGCTGGCGGTCGGCATAGGGTCACGGGTGGCGATGCGCATCGTCGCGGTTGCGGGCGGAGACGACGTCAGGGGCCTGGTGACTGGCAACGGGAACGTCATCGGTGATGTGACTTTTGGCGGGACCGCGGGTCTCATCATCCTCGGAACGATGGTAGGCGGGCTGTTCAGTCAAATGTACGTCGTAACGAGGAGATGGCTACCGGGACAAATTTGGCTCCGCAGCGTTGTTTTTGGATTCTTAGCTGCGCTGCTCGCCGAGCCTGGGGCCATCGACAGGAACAATGCCGACTTTTTCCTCTTCACGCCAGTCTTGAGCGTCGCCATGTTCGCATCGCTACCGTTTCTCTACGGCGTTATTCAGGTCCAGATCGCGGAATGGCTCGACAAGAAACTCCCGCAGCCAGGTCAGCCACGGACCCCGGTTGGCTTCTACACAGTGGCCGCCGCGATCGCCATCCTTTCTGTTCTGCTGTCACTCGCCCTTATCGTGACTCCAGAGAACATGACCTGGCGCAACCCGGTGTCGTTCGTCGCGTTTGGGCTGGTATATGCTCTTGCGCTGCGCAGTGCCGCCGAGGGCGCGCTAGCCAGGCGGTTTCCGCTGGCGCCCGCGTCCGCGGTACGGACCGGCGGCTACGCCCTGATGGGTGTGGCTGCTGGATTGGCGGCATACCTGTTTTACGACTCTGTCAGTTACTTCCTGTCGTGATCACGAACGACAAGCCCGGCCACGTCTCCCGGGAATTCGAAACCTGATTCGAGGAGAGGCATGAGAAGGAAAGTCACAGTCGTGGGGGCCGGGAACGTTGGCGCGACGACCGCGCAGCGCATATTCGACCGCGGCTACGCCGACGTGGTGCTGGTGGACGTCGTCGAGGGCCTGCCGCAGGGCAAAGCGCTGGACATGC
>CAYWBD010000419.1:0-5228 GCA_964456315.1 uncultured Thermoflexus sp. | reverse complement strand
CGCAGCGCAAAAGCGTCGTCGAGCTCGATCATCGAGGGCAGCGCATAAAGCTCGCCCGCGGCGGCTTCAAGCGGTTCGTCGTCGGCGAGATAGACATCTCGGACGCCTCCCGCCCAATATCGGCCACTGAGAAAGAAACTGCCCTAAAGAACGGCATCGAGTACATCGAGTTCAAGGTCGCATTCGATGGCCTCTCGGTCATGGTCAGTCCCGACAACAAGTTCGTGACCTGTCTCACTACCGCAGAGCTCAAATTGATCACAGACGTCGGCAGCAAGGTGGCGAACTGGAACCAGGTCCGCCCGGAGTTCCCGAACAAGGACCTCTGGCTGTACGGTCCAGGTTCAGACTCGGGCACGTTCGACTACTTCACCGAGGTGATCAACGGCAAGGCAAAGCAGCACCGCTCGGACTACACGCCGTCCGAAGACGACAACATCCTGGTGCGGGGCGTTTCCGGAGACGACCGCGCGATCGGCTACTTCGGGTTCGCCTACTACGAGCAGAACAAGGACAAGCTGAAGCTCGTTTCAGTGGATGGCGGCAAGGGATGCATCACGCCGTCCAGGCAGACAATCGAAGACGGCACCTATTCGCCGCTGTCCCGCCCGCTCTACATCTACGTGAACAAGAAGTCCATGGCCCGGCCCGAAGTTAGAGCGTTCGTGGACTACTACATCAAGAACGCGGCGACGCTATCGGCCGAGGTCGGCTACGTGGCACTGCCTCAGGCTCTGTACGACGAGGGCCTCGCGAAGCTCAAGTAGAGGTCTTCCAGGAATCCCCTCCCAATCGACCGGGGAGGGGCGGGGAGAGGGTGAAAATACTTCTGCCAATCCTGCTAAAGGGATAACCTCTGCCTCTAGCTGACGGACGGTAAGAGGCTCCCCCTGCCACGCTCGAAGCCCTTGGCGACGGCACATTTCCGTCGCCAAGGGCTGTTGTATCCTTGCACCGGCTTTCGATACCAGTTGGGAAGCGGATGAAAGGCTCAACAGTGCAGCAGCCCGCGCCTGTGGCAGACCCTGTCGCGGAGTCGTTTGCTGCCGCCCCGTTGACTGGGCCCCGGACATCTGTGGCGCTGCAGGCACGCGGTCGCCGCATGCGCCGGGTCGAAGAGCGCGCTGTCATCTGGGCGCTCCGCGGCGCGGCGCTCGTCTCTGTGCTGACCACCGTCACCATCGTGGTCGTGCTGTTCAAAGAGAGCCTCGGGTTCTTCCTCGAGGTCTCAGTCTGGGACTTCCTCACCGGCACAACCTGGACTCCGCTGTTCCAGCCGCAGCGCTTCGGCGTGCTTCCGCTGGTCACGGGCACGCTGCTGGTGGCCTTGATCGCCGCCGTGACCTCGCTCGGACTTGGACTCGGCGCCGCGATCTACCTGTCCGAGTACGCTCCTGACCGCACACGCCGGGTCCTGAAGCCGGTCCTGGAAGTCCTGGCCGGGATCCCGACGGTTGTCTACGGCTACTTCGCGCTCACGTTCGTCACCCCGATACTCCAGAGGATCTTCCCCGGCCTGATCATCTTCAACGCCCTGAGCGCCGGGCTCGTCATGGGCCTGATGATCATGCCGATGGTCTCGACTCTGTCCGAGGACGCCATGGTCGCCGTGCCGAGGCCACTGCGCGACGCCGCATACGCGCTCGGCGCCACGCGGTTCGAAGTCGCCACCAGGGTCGTCGTCCCGGCCGCGCTATCAGGCATCGTCGCCTCGTTCATCCTGGGCCTGTCGAGGGCCGTCGGCGAAACAATGATCGTGGCCATCGCCGCCGGAGGCGCGCCGAACCTGACCTTCAACCCGCTCGAAAGTATCCAGGCCATGACGGCGTACATCGCGCAGGTCGGCCTGGGCGAAACGCCGCAGGGGACAATTGAATACAAGACGATCTTCGCGGTCGGGTTGCTTCTGTTCTTCATAACGCTCCTCATGAGCATCGCGGGCAGGTGGTTCGTGGCCAGGTTCAGGCAGCAGTACGAATGACCAGGCAACGCTGCCTTCAGTTGCGATCGGGGTCAGTTTCAGCGGAGCCTGTCCGTTGACGGCCCCCACTGACCTCACCACACCGCCGGCCGTCTCCGCCGCCGGCCGCCGGCTCGCCTACCGCACATGGCGGGACCGGGTGTTCGTCGGCGTGTTCCTCGGCACCGTCCTCATCGGGATCGCGGGCCTGCTCCTCCTCCTCATAGACGTGCTCGCTGACGGCCTGGGCTGGGTGAACTGGCACTTCATATCGAACTATGCCTCCCGACGCCCCGCTGACGCCGGCATCCTGGCGGCGCTGGCCGGCTCGGTGTGGATGCTCGGCCTCACGACACTGTTCGCCGTCCCCATCGGCGTTGGCACCGCGGTCTACCTGGAGGAGTTCGCCGGGCGGAGCAGGCTATCGAGGCTCATTCAGCTAAACATCTCGAACCTTGCCGGCGTGCCGTCGATCATCTACGGGCTCCTCGGCCTCACCGTGTTTGTGTACTTCCTGTCCCTGGGCCGCAGCGTGCTGGCTGGCGCATTGACGATGACGCTGCTGGTGCTGCCTGTGGTCATCATTGCCTCGCAGGAAGCCATCCGCGCCGTGCCCAAGGGCTACCGGGACGCCGCTTTTGCACTGGGGGCCACGCGCTGGCAGGTCGTGAAGACCGTCGTGCTGCCGCAGGCGGTGCCGGGGGTCATGAGCGGCATCATTCTGGCGCTGTCGCGGGCGATCGGAGAATCTGCGCCGATGCTCGTGATCAGCTCTCTCGTGTTCCTGACGTTCGTTCCGACTTCACCCGGCGACCGCTTTACAGTGCTGCCCCTGCAGATCTTCACCTGGGTTTCGCAGCCGCAGGCGGGGTTCAAGAACATCGCCTCCGCCGCGATCATCGTGCTGCTTGTCGTGTTGCTCTCAATGAACGCAGTGGCCATCTACATCCGCAACAAGTACCAGCGCCGGGAATAGGGCACCTCGCCGTCCCGGGCACCCGTTCGGCCTGAGCTTGTCGAAGTGCGAGCGAGGTGTGGCCGGTGCAACACCGGCCGGAGCGGCGGTTCACCCGTTCGCGCCCCGCCAGGCGGGTTCAGGCGGTCCGTGTAAGGGTCAGGCCCGGTATGACCTGCGCGCCCGCAATGAGACGAAACACCTCGGGCGAAACCTTGATCTTGGACGACCGGCTCCCCGACCCCAGGATCACGTATTCACACGCCATAAGGCCTTCATCGACGTAGAGCGGCAGCCCCGGCGGCAGCCCCAGGCACGTGACCCCGCCGATCATCATCCCCGTCAGCGCGACCGTCTCGTCCGCATCTGCAAAAGAAAGCCGCCTTGCGCCCAGCAGGTCGGCGACCTTGTGGTTCACGTCCAGCCTGGCTGTGGCCTGCACCACGCAGGCGGCGTATTTCTTCGGCTCCTTCTTGGACGCAACGATGATCGTGTTCGCCGACTGCTCCATCGGGAAACCGTACTTCGCGCAAAAATTGGCTGTGTCAGCGAATGCAGGGTCTATCAGCACGACCTCGTACGCCACGCCGGTGGTGCGCATCTGGGCGAGGACTCGCTCCCCGATGTCGTTACCGCCGGTCACTGGCGCTCCCTGGCCTTCGCCGGCAGCTTGCCGGGATCTGCGGCAACGGGAGCCTTCTTGCGCCTCAACGCCGCCCGCAACTTCCGCGTCTTGGCGGCATCGACCTCGAACGTCAATGGGTCGACAGCCACGCCATACGCCTCACGGGCGTGGGCCACCGACACCTTCTCGCTCCGCACGTCCTCTGCTACCAGCGCCGGGTCGCGGTCAAACGGGTTACCCCACCCGCCGCCGCCCGCCAGGGTGTGGGCCAGCACGTCGCCGCGCCTTACAGCCTGCTGGGTCATCGTGCGCAGAAGCAACTGGCCCTTCCCGGGGTTGAGGATGTTCAGCGAAGGCGACCCCGGCCTGCCGCCTGCCAGGCCGTAGGGCGGGTGCAGCCGCTTGTCTGACCGCAGCTGGAGGGTGGCGCCCGGCGCAAGGCACCGCACCGCCCGCACCTGGGCCAGCGCGCCGCGGAACTTGCCCGCGCCGCCCGAGTCCTGCACCATCCCGTACTCCTCGATGCGCACCGGGTTGCCAGCCTCCGCGATCTCGACCGGGATGCTGGCGATGTTGGCCCCCGGGTGCGGCACACCCTCAGGGCCGTCGCCCGACGGGCGGCCGCCACGCGCGCCCGCCACGAAGTCCACGAACGCGAACGCTCGGCCAGCGTCGTCATACCCGCCCATCGTGACCAGCGAGTTCCCGCCTTCGCCATCGGCAGGCACTTTGTCGGGCACGGCCTGAGCCAGTGCGCCGAGCACAGCGTCCATGATGCGGAACCCCGTTATGCCGCGCGCCCCGCAGGCCGCGGGCAGCACAGGGTTCACCACCGTGCCGGCCGGCGCTCGCACCTCGATTGGGCGGTGGTATCCCGCAGAGTTGGGTATCGACGGGTCCATGATCAGCCGGACCGCGCCGTAGACCCCGGCCTTTGAGAACGGGAGCGGCGAGTTGATACCCGCCTGGACCTGCTTCGACGATCCCGCGAGGTCCACCGTAATGCCGTCGCCCCGCTTGGTTACGGTTGCCTTGATCACCACCGGCCCGTCGGGGATGTTGTCAGCGTCGATGTAGTCGGTGAACGTGTACGTCCCGTCTGGGACCGACCTGATCTCCTCTCGCGCCAGCCGCTCCGTGTAGTCCAGGAGCTCGTCCGTGTAGCGGCGCATCGTGAGTTTGCCGTGACGCCCGGCCATCGCCTCATAGCCGCGCTCGCCAATCGCCGCAGCCGCGATCTGCGCCCGGAGGTCGCCCAGCACCTTGTCAGGCAGACGCACGTTCGTCGCCAGGACCTCAAACACAGCCTCCACGGGCACGCCACGCTCGAACAGCTTCAGTGTGGGAATGCGGAGCCCCTCCTGGTAGACCTCGACAGAGTCTGTGGAGTTCGAGCCCGGGACGATGCCGCCGACGTCCGTGTGGTGCGCCACCACGCCCGCAAACCCTTCAAGCGACGCCCCTACGAACACAGGCTTGATCACGTAGATGTCAGGCAGGTGGATGCCGCCTGAGCCGTACGGGTCGTTCATGATGAAGGCGTCGCCGGGGTGGATTCGGCCCGCGAACTTGCGCATCACTCCGGCCACAGCGTCTGGGAACGAACCCAGGTGCAAAACGATAGTCAGGCCCTGCGCGATCACCCGGCCCTGGCGGTCACAGAACGCCGTCGAGTAGTCCATGGCGTC
>CAYWBD010000418.1:0-4505 GCA_964456315.1 uncultured Thermoflexus sp. | reverse complement strand
TCGGCCTGCTTCGTGCTGCCTCTCACGGACAGCATGGAGGGCATCATGGGAGCGGCGCACGATGCCGCCATGGTCCAAAAATTCGGCGGCGGCACCGGGTTCGCGCTGTCAGCGATCCGCCCCAAGGGCGCGGCCATCAAGACCACCCACGGCAAGGCCTGCGGCCCCATCGCCGTGCTGCGCCACCTTTCGTCGGTGTCCACGCTCGTCACGCAGGGCGGGAAGCGGGACGGGGCGAACATGGCCGTGATGGACGTGCACCACCCGGACATCATGGAGTTCATTGATTGCAAGGCCGTCGAGGGGCAGATCCACAACTTCAACGTCTCGGTGGGCGCCTCCGACGAGTTTATGGAGGCGGTCAAGGCGGGCACCGACTACCCGCTGCGCGCGCCGCAGACGGGCAAGGAAGTTGGCCGCCTGGACGCCAGAGAGGTGTTCTCGAAGATCGTCAACGGTGCCTGGCGCAACGGCGAGCCGGGCATGATTTTCCTCGATGAGGTCAACCGCAACAGCCCTGTGCTGCACGTGGGCCGCATCACCGCGACCAACCCGTGCGGCGAGCAGCCACTTCTCCCGAACGAGTCCTGCAACCTGGGCTCGATAGACCTGGCCAAGTTCGTGACGGGCAAGCACGCCAGCGGCCTCATCGAGCGCGCCGCGCTTTCGCCGGTCGCTATTCGCAAAGCCGTCGGCGATGCCAACGGTCAGCCGGACATTGACTGGGACCGACTGGGGAAGTTGGTGCGCCTGACCGTCCGGTTCCTGGACAACGTGATTGACGCCAACGAGTACGCGGTCGACGCCATCCGCGAGATCACCTACAACACCCGCAAGATCGGCTTGGGGGTCATGGGCTTCGCCGACATGCTCGCTGAGCTGGGCATCCCGTACGACTCCGAGGCGGGCATTGAGACAGGCCGCAACGTGATGCGGTTCATCAAGGAAGAGGCGGACCGGGCGTCGGCGGACCTGGCGGTCGAGCGCGGGCCGTACCCGGCGTGGGAGGGCGGCGCGCCCCAGAAGCGCGGCGAGACGCCCATGCGCAACGCCTGCCGCCTGACCGTCGCCCCCACGGGAACGATCTCCATGATCGCCGGGTGCTCGTCGGGGATCGAGCCGGTGTTCTCGCTGGCATTCCGGAAGCACAACATCCTCGAAGGCCAGACGCTGTACTACGCGGACAGGAACTTCGAGCGGGTGGCGCGGGAGCGCGGGTTCTACAGCGAGCCTCTGATGGAGTACCTGGCCGACGGCGGGTCGCTGCTGGACCGGGAGGACGTGCCCGACGACGTGCGCCGCCTGTTCCACGTGGCGTCAGACATCTCGCCTGAAAACCACGTACGGATGCAGGCGGCGTTCCAGGAGAGCACGGACTCGGGCATCTCCAAGACGATCAATTTCCCGAACTCTGCGACTGTCGAGGACGTCGAGCGGGCGTACATGCTGGCCTGGAAGTCGCACTGCAAGGGCATCACGGTCTACCGGGCAGGGTCGAGGGAGAAAGAGGTCCTGACGACGGGCCACGCCAAGTCGAAAGACGGCGCCGTCGCGACGGCGTCGCAGCCTTCCGCCGAAGCAGTCGAAGCGGGCGCGAGCGCGGCCGGGCAGGCTGAGGCAGTCGAAGCGAACGCGGCAGCCGAGCAAATCCCCCAGTACGTGACGCCGAGAGAGCGGCCGGAGATGATCCAGGGCATCACGCGCCGTATGCGGACCGGCCACGGCAACATGTACATCACGATCAACGTGGATGAGCACGGCCAGCCGTTCGAGGTGTTCGCCCTTACTGGTAAGGCAGGCACATGTGACGCGGCGCTTACTGAGGCCGTGACGCGTTTGGCATCCCTGGCTTTGCGCTCCGGGATTGACCCAGATCAGATAGTCCGCCAGTTGCGCGGCATCACTTGTCACCCGACGTGGGACCGGGGCCAGCTCATCCAGTCCGGTCCTGACGCGGTCGCCATCGTTCTGGATCTCCAGCTCCAGGCCAAGACACCGGCGCAGGAAGAGCTGCGCTCCGGGGAGCATGGCCAGCTGGGGATGTTCAGTCGGCCGTCACCGAAGGAGCTGGGCATGGCCACGGCGACGTCGGTGCCTGTGGTTGAGGCAGCAGCGGCGCGTGTCGAGTCGGTGCCCGCTATGACAGGGCGGCGCACCTCCACTGGTCGGGCCTCTGATGGGGCCGCGGGCGGGCGGAAGCATGACCGCTCCGACGCGGTTGACCGGGGGGCGGCTGGACGCACCCTGCCTGGCTTCGGCGGGCTGTGCCCGGACTGCTCGTCGCCGCTTGCCCACCAGGAGGGTTGCCTGAAGTGCTACTCCTGCGGGTTCAGCAAGTGCTAGGTGAAGGTTCAACCGAGTGAGTTCTGAAAGCGAACTGTTGGGGGGGGGTGATGCTTGTCTTCTGAAGACTTCTTCAAGCGTTTCGAACGACTTGTTGACGCCAACGGCGACGACCTGGCGACTATCCTGCGCGCCGCTGGGGTGGAACCGTCGTCCTGGCCACGCACCAAGGGCAGACCCATTCCGGACGGCCGGTTGGTCCTGCGCCTTTCCATGGCGTCCGGCATACCGCTGGAGGTCCTTGACGATGGCTCCGATCCGCGTGTCAGGGACACATTGGAACGTTTTGCTCTGTTTTTGCGGAAGATCGAGGTGAATCGGGACGCAGCTGCGGAAATTTTCAAGCGCGGCGCGCCGGTTTTGGCTGGGGCGAGCCACAGGAGCGACCAAGGCTTGGGCGGCGATCAGCTCTTCTTGGGATTCCTCCGGGATCAAGGTCTGGACAAGCTCCTAACGAGCCAGCAGGGCTCCGGCGCACATTAACTGCGAGTCTGGGTTGATCGCAGCCTGACGGAATTTACATATGGGAGATAGCGGGCGCGCAAGACTAGATTCGGTGCTAGCCGCAGCGTCGGCGGTTGTCAAGGCGACTGGTCAGTACGAACCGCCGGTCAGCTTGGACAAGGTGAGCGCCCAGCTTGGGGTCGCAAAGGTAACCTTCGCGGAAATCGATGCAGACGCGATGCTGATGAACGGCCCTCAAGGACCGATCGTGTATCTGAAGTCCGGGGCCGCCAAGCGTCGCACGCGTTTCTCATGGGCACATGAGTTGGCGCATCTTATGGTCGATCGCCCGGCCGTGGGTCAGGCCGCGTTCAGGAATCTGTCCCAAAGTGCAGTCGAAAGGTACTGTGATGAAGTCGCTACAGAACTTCTCATGCCGTCCTGGATGTTCACGAGTCATTTGATTCGAGCTGGCGCGGGATTGCAAGGCCTTCGATCCTTGGCATCGACCTTCGACGTCTCCTACGATGCGGCCGCCCTTCGGATCATTCGATTCACTGAGCGGCACTGCGTGTTGACCAAATGGGTGCCAGACAAGTCAGATCCAAGGCACATGGTGCTCAAGTGGAAAAAACCGAACCGTCCGATCGCGCACCCACATGGTCTGCCCTCGCAAGACCGTCAGGTTGGTACGCCCCTGGCTGACCTTGTCACGCGGGCGGACGCCACTGGGCGTTTGGAACGGGGTTTGGCATCGACGATTACGATCACAAAGACGGCCAATGCCAAACGCCTTGATTCAGTTGTAGCCTCTGCGGAGGCACTGAGCGTCGGGAGCGACAGAACTCGAACTGTGTTTGCGCTTACCTTTCTAGATCCGTAGGAGTGCCGGTGTTGGACTTCAAAGTCATCGTCCACGAAGCTGAAGAGGGCGGGTACTGGGCTGAGGTTCCGGCCATCCCTGGCTGCGCTACTCAGGGCGACACGTTCGAAGGGTTGTTCGCGAACTTGGCGGAAGCGATCGACGATTGCCTGGCTGTCTGATGTCATGCTGAGGGGAAGCACGAAGGGTTGGAGCGAAGCATCCCGTCGAGCCCCGCTGGGTCGCAGGCGAGGAAGAGATTCTTCGCTGCGTCCCGATTGCATCGGGACTCCGCTCAGAATGACATGGCGGGCGTTCCTGGCTGTCGGCGCGATCTCCATCGTGGCGGTGGCTGGAATCGCGGCGATGGCTGCGTGCGGGGGAGGCGACGAGACCGGGCAGTCCCCCACTGCCGGGGCGCAGGCGCCGGCTACGGTGGCTGCGAGTGGGACGACGGCACCCTCGGGAGGGGGAACTCCCACAACTGGGTCGGGGGGTGCACGAAGTCCGACTCCAAGCGGCGCGCGGACGCCTGCGCCCGCGCCGACGACGGTCGTGCAGGCGGCGTTTTTCCTGGAGGTGTTCTCGCCGAACCAGAGGGCGTGTGTCGAGGAGGAGCTGCAGCGGGCCGAGCTGCTGGCGGTCCTGGCGGAGGCTCCGTCGGTGCCGGGGCGCGGGTCGGCGTTCAGGCCGGACCTGAGCGCCATCGAGCGTTGCGCCTCGTCTGATGTCATCCAGCAGGCGCTGCACCGGACCGTGGCCAGGGCGCTGCCGGTGTCTGTGGCCCCGGGCGGTCTAGGCGCGGCTCCGCTTCCCGGCGATGCGGCGGAGCTCAGGGCGCTGCTGGGCCGCATGC
>CAYWBD010000417.1:0-1985 GCA_964456315.1 uncultured Thermoflexus sp. | reverse complement strand
CAACGCCAACGTCCACCGCGGCATCCACACCCTGAGCGTCGAGGCCACGGAGGCCTACGAAGAGGCGCGCCGCAAAGTCGCCCGGTTCATCAACGCGCCTTCGGAGCAGTGCGTCATCTGGACCCGCAACGCCTCAGAGGCGATCAACCTGGTGGCGTACTCCTGGGGCGACGCCAGTATCGCCGAAGGGGACAACATCGTCACCACGGCGATGGAGCACCACTCGGACATCGTCCCGTGGCAGCAGCTAGCCCGTCGCAAGGGCGCCACTGTCCGCTACATCCCGGTTACGCCCTCCGGCACGCTGGACCTCGACGCAGCGCGCGGCATTATCGACCGGCGCACGCGCCTCGTGGCGGCCATGCAGGCCTCGAACGTGCTTGGCACAGTGAACCCGGTGGCAGCGCTCGCGCGCCTCGCCCACGCCGCTGGCGCGCTCATGCTGGTGGACGCCTCGCAGAGCGTGCCATCAATGCCCGTGGACGTGCAGTCGCTCGACTGCGATTTCCTGGTTTTCTCAGCGCACAAGATGCTCGGCCCGACGGGCATCGGCGTGCTGTACGCGCGGCCGGCCGTGCTGGAGTCCATGCAGCCCTGGATGTTCGGCGGCGACATGATCTCCGAGGTCACCTACGAGGGCGCGAAGTGGAACGACCTGCCCTACCGCTTCGAGGCCGGCACCCCGAACATCGCCGACGCCATCGCCACAGGAGCAGCGGTCGACTACCTGACCGCCCTCGGAATGGACGCCGTCTGGCGGCACGAGCAGGCCCTCGGCGCGTACGCGCTGGACAGGTTCAAGGAGCTCGAACAGTTCCACGTGCTCGGCCCAAAGGACCCGGCGGTCCGCGGCGGGCTGGTGTCCTTCTACCACGACACTGTCCACCCGCACGACCTCGGCACGGCCCTCGACAAGATGGGCATCGCCATCCGCACCGGCCACCACTGCGCGATGCCGCTCGTGCGCAGCTACGGCATCGTCGCCGCCGCCCGCGCCAGCTTCTACATCTACAACACCGACTCCGAGGTGGACGCCCTGATCGCCGGCCTCAAAGAGGCAGTGGGCTACTTCGAAGGGCGAGGGCGCGGCCCGGTTGCCACCTCAGAGTCGCGATCGCTGTAGGCCCTGCAGGCCTGTTGTCCGCTAGCGTTTATCAACAGCCGTTGCATCGGTGATTTCGGTCCCCGGCATGCCGGGGTGGTGAAGGGGCCAACTCTAGTTGCGTCCACTCGATGGCCTGGACGACCTGTACGAACAGATCGTCCTTGACCACTACCGCAACCCCCGGCACATCCAGCCGCTGGCCGAGCCTACGGTAGAGGTGGACGTCAACAACCCGTTCTGTGGCGATGAAATCCGCCTCCAACTCAAAACGGCGGCGGACGGCCGCGTGGCCGCCATCAGCGTCACGGGACGCGGGTGCGCCATCAGCCAGTCTTCCGGTTCGGTGCTGTCCGGGCTGGTAGAGGGCAAGGACGCAGCGGGGCTGCGCGACCTGACCTCGCTGGCCCGGCGGCTGATGAAGGGCGAGACGCTTTCAGAGACCGAGCTCGACAGCCTGGGAGACCTGGCCGCGCTCGGCGGCGTGCGCAAGTACCCTGTCCGCATCAAGTGCGCCCTCCTAGCGTGGTCCGCGCTCGAAGAGGCCGCTGACAAGCTCACCATGGTCTAGCAGCCACCTGCTGGCCCGCCGACTGAGGGCGTATGCAATACGCCCCTACGTGCGCCTCACGCGGGGGTTGCTCAAACGGAAGGGAGGCACGATGAGCACGCTCGCAAGCAGCCCGATCGAGGTCGCCCGCGGACTCGCCGCTCACTACGGGCACCGGCTCGACCCGGTCGTTTACACGCAAGGCGTCGCCATCAGCGGCCGGCTGCGCCTGGCTGCTCTCGATGACGCAGAGCCAGACCCGGCGCCGGACCTCCTCCGCATCGTGGGACCGTGCCTAGAAGCGGCGAAGCCGCCGTTTCCGGCCAGGGCCTG
>CAYWBD010000416.1:0-2200 GCA_964456315.1 uncultured Thermoflexus sp. | reverse complement strand
CTGGTGAAGGAAGCGTTGGCCACGCGCGACCTCACGTTCGGCTGGGGCGGCTGGGCGCCGGCTTTGACTGGCTTCGGCCTGGGCATCGAGATCGACGAGGCGGCGCTCAAGCGGCACGCTAAGGGCGCCGAAGACTACGGGGCGTGATGGGCCGTGCTGTCGCCGACGGTGACCAGCCCCAGGCCTTACCAGACACATAGAGGAGGACTCGCATGACGACAAAAAGCAGGACTGCGCGGGCCGGTCGCAACGGGAAGGCCGGCGACCTTGCGAAGTGGCGCTATGAGGACCTGACCTGGCCTGAGGTCAATGAGGCCGTGCGGCTTGGCCGCATCCCGCTCCTGCCCGTCGGCACGATGGAGCAGCACGGCCCACACCTGCCAGTCAAGATGGACGCCTGGACAGCGACATCGGTGGCCAACGAAGCGGCAAGGCGCATGCCAGAGCGCCTGCTCGTCATGCCGCCAGTCTCCTACGGTTACACCACCCACGTCATGGACTTCCCGGGGTCCATCACAATCCACCATGAAACGTTCATCCGCTACGTCGTCGACATCCTGAAGTCGCTGGCGTACCACGGCTTCTCCCGGATCATCGTCGTCAATGGGCACGGCTCGAACATGCCGCCCCTGGACCTGGCATGCCGCCGGGCCAACATGGAGACGCAGGCGCAGGTCGCGCTGTGCTCCTGGTGGGGGCTCACCACGGCCGACGCGGACTTCATGAAGAAGTGGAGGGAGTCTGAGTTCCCCGGCGGCTGCGCGCACGCCTGCGAGGCGGAAACATCTTTCGCGCTGCATCTCAACGCCGACCTGGTCCAGATGGACAAGGCCGTCAATGAGGAGGTCCGCTACAACAAGCGGAAGTCGAAGTTCCAGTGGGTGGACCTCTGGGCGGCCGGGCCGGTGATGAACATCTCCTGGACAAGCGAGTACACAGAGTCCGGGATATGCGGCGAGGCGAAGATCGCGACGCCCGCGAAAGGGAAGATGCTGTTCGACGAGGCGGTGAAGAACCTCGTGGCCTACGCCGGGGAGTTCCACGCCACGCCGCCGATGGCACGCAAAGACCACCACGCTGCGAAGCCGCTGAGCGCGCTGCCGGGGTAGGCCCGGCCGGCCTGGACCGAAAGAAGTTGGTGTCCGTGATGACCGGGAGACTGCCCACGGGGGGACGCGCACTCCGCGGCCGCTCGCGCTGGCGGCTGGCGAGGTATAAAATCGGCCCCGCGGTCGGGGAGCGGGTGTTGTTTCACGGCGCATGCACGGGGTAGGAGTTAGAGACATGAGACTGTTCCGATTCGGCCGGTGGATGCTCGCAACGGGTGCGGGCGCCGGCGTCCTGGCGTTGGCTGCTTGCGGCGGCGAAGAAGCGCCCGCGGCCACCCCGGCGATCATCAAGGAAACGGTGATTGTCGAGAAACCTGTAGAGAAGATCGTCCAGCAGACCGTCATTGTCGAAAAGCCGGTCGAGAAGATCGTCCAGCAGACGGTCGTGGTCGAGAAGCCGGTCGAGCGCACAGTGGTGGTCGAGAAGGTCGTCATCCAGACCGCCACGCCCGCGCCCGCGCCCACGGTGGCCCCGGTGGTCTCAGTCGGACTGGTCACTGCGGCGACCGACAACATCTACAACCCGATCGGCACGCCGCGGTTCAACGCCGTGCAGTCGCCGCACCTGAAACTCGGCTTCGTCGAGGCGCCGTACCGCATGGTCCGCGGGAGCAACGGCGCCATCCAGCCGCAGGAGTGGCTCGGAATGGGCTGGACCATGGGCCCGGCCCAGGCCTATGTGGACGTCAAAATCCGCAGCGGGGTCAAGTTCCAGAAGGGCTACGGCGAGATGACGGCTGATGACTGGGTGTTCAGCTTCAACGACGCCAACCCGTCGGTTACTCCTGGCGCGACCAACGACATGGGCGGCGACCTCTCGGCCCTTTTCAAGGCCGCCACGAAGATCGACGCCACAACAGTCAGGTTCCCGTTCAACATCTTCCAGTCCAACTGGCTGGAACGGTATATGTCGACCTTCTGGGAAGGTCACGTCATCTACTCCAAGAAGCTCTTCGATGAGAAGGGCCCGGAGGGGATGCGAGACATCCTGGTCGGCACCGGCCCGGTGCAGGTGACCAAGTACGAAGCCAAGAAGGAAGTCGTCCTCGACGCCTTCCCGGAGTACTGGGGCACGCCTGCCGGAGTCAAGA
>CAYWBD010000415.1:0-7528 GCA_964456315.1 uncultured Thermoflexus sp. | reverse complement strand
ACTTGTCCTCGATGCCTTTTTCGCGCGAGACGGTCAAGCCTGTCGTCATTTGGTCATACCCCCCGCCGGGGAGCACACCCCCCGAAGCAACCAACACATTCAGGAACAATGGTAATCCTGACCTATATGGTCAGGATCATGCTAGCCATCTCGAAGTGGAGTGTCAACGAATTTCGTAGGGCCGAAGTCAGACTGATCGTCATACTTACGGCAGGCCGATGGGCCTCCGAGGGGCATCTGCCGGACGGTCTTGATGCCGACGGTGAACTGCGGTTCGGCGGTTGCCGGCGGAAGTCACTCGGATGCTCTGCTGGACACGCACGCACGATTGAGAATGTCTGTGAAGGTCCTACAGTCCGCCTCGTGCCGGTGAGTCACACGGTCCCTGGTGGCACAAGCGCACCGGCCGCTATCGCGTTGGCGAACGACGGGCGCTACGACACGGCATGGCGTGGCTCCGGTGCCTGTGAGAGGATTCCTGCGCGATGCGGTAGGAGCCGAAGCCCCTGCGGGGGTCGAGGCGGTCGGAGCAACAGATGTCGCAGGTGAGCGTCCCGTCGTTCGCGGATTTCGACGACTACCGCCAGAACCAGCGGGTTGTCGTGGTGATCCGCTGGTTCCTGCTCGCCTTCTGGCTATTCACCATCAACTACCGGGAGCCGATCACCCAGACCCTTGCGCTCATTGACCTGATGGGGGCGGGCCTGGTGGTGATGAACGCCGTATTGACGGTCAGGATCGTGCTCGGCAAGCCCGTCTCTGCGCGCCGGGCGGTGCTCCTGAGCGTACTGGACCTCACCGTGATAACAGCGGGCATCGGCATAAGCGACAGCCGCATCGGGAACACTTATTTCATCATGTACTACCCGGCGTTGATGGGCCTTTCCCTCACATACCCGGAGCCAAGGGTCGCGTTCGGTCTCGGGAGCGCTGCGATAGCGGGCTACGCCGCGGTCGCCGCTCTGCTGGCGCCAGGCCTGGACTTTGACGAGCGTGGCGAGCGCACGCTGCTGATGCGCATCTCGGTAATGTACGCGGTGATCGCGGCCAGTGTCCTGATGTATGGCAACGAGAGGCAGAAGCGCAGGTCGGCGGTCGCAGCCGTTAGGGCAGAGTCGGCGCGGGCACTGGCGCTCCAGAAGAAGGCGCAAGACGCTGAACTGGCCACGCAGGAGGAACGCCACCGCCTGGCACGGGAGATCCACGACGGCGTCGCACAGTCCATGTACGGGCTGCTGCTGAACCTGGAGACGGCGGCGGACGAAGCCGAGAAAGACCCCCGCAAGGCCAGCGAGCGGCTGCAGAAGCTGGTGCCCGTGGCCAAGCAGGCGCTCCTTGAGACCCGGAACTACATGTTTGACCTGAAGCCCATGCTGGTGGGGGAGCGCGACTTCGCAGCGCTCACCCAGCGGCAGGTGAAAGAGTTTGAGGACATCTCCAACGTCAAAGTGAACCTCACCGTTGATGGCGAGCTACGTGACGTCCCTGCCCAGACGGCACTGAACTGCTACCGCATCCTCCGTGAATGCCTGGCCAACGTCCTTAAGCACGCGCACGCATCAGAAGTGCAGGTGTCGCTCCGGTTCAGAGAAGGAGCGCTTGCCTTACGGGTGGAAGACAATGGCCGCGGGTTCGACCCCGTCTTGGCGCCGGGAGGATACGGGCTCGGGAACATCCAGGACCGCGCCGCGGCGCTGGGCGGGTCTGCAACGGTGGACGCTGCTCCCGGCCGGGGGACGCGGGTAACGGTCAGTCTGCCTGTGGCAGTGGGGGCATGATGCCAGCTATCAAAGTGATGATCGTGGACGACCACGAGGTAGTCCGCCTCGGGCTCCGGGGCGTTTTTGAGTCAGAGCGTGAGTTCTCGGTGGTGGCGGAGGCCGAAAACGCTGACGCTGCTTTCAGGCAGGCGCGGGCGCTGCGGCCTGATGTCATCCTGATGGACGTCCGCATGCCCGGGACCGACGGCATCGCCGCCTGCCGCCAGCTCCGCCAGGAACTACCCGAGACGCGTGTCCTCATGCTGACTTCGCACGGGGACGAGCAGGCAGTTATGGCCTCGATAATGGCAGGGGCATCCGGGTATCTGCTGAAGAACACCGGGCGCGTCGGGATCCTGAACGCTGTCCGCAGCGCAGCCAGCGGTCAGTCACTGTTGGACCCGGCGGTGACGTCGAAGGTGCTGGAGCGCCTCCGGACGCTTTCCGAAACGAGCGTCGACCGTGAGGTCGCGCTCCTGTCAGAGCGCGAGCGGGAGCTGATGCCGCTGGTGGCGCGCGGGTTGACAAACAAGGAGATCGCGGCGCAGCTCGTGATCAGCGAGAACACCGCGCGTAACCACCTCAGCCGCATCCTGGAGAAGCTCGGGCTGTCCAGCCGCAGCGAGGCCGCGACGTTCGCCGCGACGCATGGCATGCTTGATCAGGACGCCGGTCCAACGTCGCCTCCGAAGCGGCCCTAGGCGGGGCCGTTGGTATACTCGGCGACGGTTGTCCTGTCCAATTGAGGCGCCACCCTCGCCAGCGTCGGCATCCGGCCCGCGGCAGGGCAGGCAGGTGGGCCTCGCGCGCTTCGGAGTTCGCCCGTTGCCAGAATACGAGCCGGTGATCGGGCTGGAAATACACGTCCAGCTGCGGACGAGGAGCAAGATGTTCTGCTCTTGCGCCGCCGACTACCAGTCCGCCGAGCCGAACACCCGCGTCTGCCCGGTGTGCCTGGCGCTGCCCGGCACGCTGCCCGTGGTCAACCGGCGCGCTGTCGAAGACGCCGTGCTCATCGGCCTGGCCTTTGGCTGCCGCGTCGCCGAGGTCACAAAATTTGACCGCAAGAACTACCCGTACCCGGACCTGATGAAGGGCTACCAGATCTCGCAGTACGACGTCCCGGTCTGCAGCGCGGGCTGGATTGAGCTCCCTGGCCCCGGGGGTGGTCCTCCCGCAAGGATTGGCATCAACCGCGTGCACATGGAAGAAGACGTCGCACGGCTGGTGCATATCGCGGGCCCGGATGGGGGAGCCGGCCATGCCCTGATGGACGTGAACCGGGCCGGCGTGCCGCTTATGGAGATCGTGAGCGAGCCGGACCTGCGGTCGCCTGCGCAGGCGGAGCAGTACATCGAGGCGGTGCAGGGGATCATCCGCTACCTCGGGGTCGGCACGGCGAACATGGAGGAGGGGTCGTTCCGCTGCGACGCCAATGTGAGCGTAAGGCCAAAGGGGTTTGCGGCCCTGACCACAAAGGTAGAGGTCAAAAACATGAACCGGGTGAAAGCCGTCACCCGGGCGATTGAGCACGAGATTGTCCGTCAGACCGCGGTTTACGCCGGCGGCGGCAGGGTCGTGCAGGAGACTCGTGGCTGGGACGACGGCGCCGGCTCGACGTTCAGTCAGAGATCAAAGGAAGAGGCGCACGACTACCGCTACTTCCCCGAGCCCGATATCCCACCGTTGCAAATCAGCAGGAAGTGGGCCGAGGAGGTCCGCTCCAGGCTGCCTGAGATGCCCGCAGCGCGCACGCGCCGCTTCGAAGTGGAGTGGGGGCTCTCGGCCTACGACGCGGCCCTGCTGACTGGGTCACGCGCCATGGCCGACTACTTCGAGGCGGTGGTCGCTGCCTCAGCGGGCCTGCCGCCCGATGACCGCAAGGCGTTCGCCAAGCAGGCTGCCAACTGGCTCACCGGGGAGATGACCCGCTTGGTCAACGGCGCAGGCGGGGACGTGAGCCAGACCAGAGTCAAACCCTCGCAGATGGCCGCGCTCGTGGAGAAGTTCCGGCGCAGGGAGCTAAACAACGCGACCGCCAAAGCGGTCTTCGAGGCCATGTTCGCCACCGGTGAGGACCCCGAATCGATCATCGCTCGCCAGGGCCTCGCCAAGGTCAGCGACGCGGGTGCGCTGGGCAGCATTGTCGACCAGGTTGTGGCGTCTAACGCGGCCGCGGTCAACGACTACCGGTCCGGGAAAGATGCGGCGCTGAGGTTCTTGATCGGGCAGGTCATGAAAGCGAGCCGCGGGCAGGCCGACCTGGACGTGGCGACGAAGCTCCTCAAGGAGCGGGCCGGCGGGGCGAGGACCGCTCCGTAAGCGCCGGCCGCTGCCACCAGCGGCGTCCTGACGGGACGGCGGCAAGACAATTACGGTCGAGCAAACAGATACCGTGTCCCGCCCCAGGACGCTACGATGTGTGCGGGTAGTCTCCTGTTAGCTCCCGGGAAACCACAAGAGAGATCCGCTCTGCTGGCAGTATGAAATCGTTCTCTGGGTGGCCGCGGCGGCGCAGCTCGTTCGCTAGCCTGGTTCAACTGTTCCTGATCCCGGATATGCGGGTCAGGCGCTGGTTGTTGATTGGCGCTATCGGCGGCCTGGGCGTGATCTTCGCCGTCGCCTATGCGTTCCGCGGCGTCACGACGATCGAGTTGCCTGACCTCGCGCCTGGCTGGTGGGAGGCGGTGCCGCTTGCGGCGGCGGGCGCCGTGGTCATGTTCGTGGCCGGTTCGCAGCTGATGCGCCGCCTTGCCGCCGCCGCCGCCAGCGCGCGGCCGGACGAGTCGCTCAAGCAGTCGGTCTTGCGCCTGGAGCGGCAGTCCAAGGGACCACGGGTCGTCGGCCTCGGCGGGGGGACTGGTCTGTCCACGCTATTGCGCGGGGTCAAGGAGATCAGCTCAAACGTGACGGGGATTGTCACGGTGACCGACGACGGTGGCAGCTCGGGGAAGCTCAGGCAGGAGCTCGGGCTGCTGCCTCCGGGGGATATCAGGAACTGCATCGTGGCCCTGGCTGAGGCCGAGCCGATGATGAAGGACCTCTTCCAGTACCGCTTCACTGAGGGCAGCCTGGCAGGGCACAGCTTTGGAAACCTCTTTATCGCGGCAATGACAGGCCTGACCGGTAGCTTTGAGAAAGCGGTCGAAGAGTCCAGCCGGGTGCTCAAGGTCACCGGGACGATTATGCCATCGACGCTGGCCAACCTGCACCTGGTGGCCGTTATGGAGGACGGCAGCGAGGTGAGCGGTGAGTCGAGCATACCCCGCTCTGGCGAACGGGTGGCGAAGATCCGACTGTCCCACCCTGCGCCTGATGCCTACCTGCCCGCGCTCGACGCAATCGCCCAGGCGCAGCTGGTGGTGATCGGGCCAGGGAGCCTGTACACAAGCCTGATCCCAAACCTGCTTGTGCCGGGCATCGCATCAGCCCTGGCCGCCACCAGGGTGCCCGTGGTCTACGTGTGCAACATCGCTACCCAGCCGGGGGAGACGCAAGGGTTCACGGTCGCCGACCATGTGCGGGCGTTGCGACGTCAGGCCTCTGGCCTGCGGATTGACTACGTAATCGCCAATAGCAACATGACCCCGTTGGGGCCCCTGTTCCCGCTGAGCCGGCTCGTGGTGCTCGGCGATTATGAGTTCCCCGGCGTCACTCTTGTTGAGCGGGACCTCATGAACTCAGAGTTCCGCGGCCACCATGACCCCGGAAAGCTGGCCGCGGCGCTCAACGACGTTTACCATTGGTGGGTTCAGCGGCCTGCGCGCGACGGCGTGGCAGAGCCAGCATCGACAGTCACGGCGGAACGGCGGCCAACAGGCGTCGCTCAGCCCCCGCAGCCGACCCGAGGTGGTCCCAAGTGAGCATTGCCGCTATTCAGATCAGCGTCGGCGTAATCCAGTGGGTTGAGATATTTGTCGCCGTCCTGCTGTCAGTCGTGATATTGATGCAGGTCCGCGGCGGCGGGACAACTCTGTTCGGCCAGGCTGACAGCACGTTCAGGTCACGGAGAGGCGTGGAGCGGGTCCTGTTCCGCTCGACCATCGTCCTGGCGGTGATTTTCGTCGTTGTTGCCGGGGCGTCCGTTTCGGACCTGGCAAAGCCCTGAGCACGGGCACACGACATCCGACATTGGCGTCGCCCTGTTTGCCAGCTTGAGATGGGTCGGCGCGACCATCGAGCTGGTCCCCGGCATCTGCCCAGCGTCCGACCCAGGTCCGTGGGCGGTTCAGGGCACGTCCATCGTGCGCAGCCGCCTGACCGCAAGCAGGGCGAACGCCACGAAGACGACGGCGCTGGCGCCCGCTGCAACGGGGAAACTGAGGACGTTCGTCGCGCCCGCGAAGCGGTCCGGGTCGATGCCGTGCACGATCCCGATGACGTACTGGCGGACGCTCAGGTAGCGGATCCCGCTCACGTAGCTCGAGAACAGGCCCTCCCACAAGAACACATAGAGCAGGCCGAACCCGATGGCGCGCGTTGTAACTAGCCCGGCCCAGAGGAAGATCGCTGCGTACACGAACGCGCCCACCAGCAGCCCTATCCCAGTCGCGACCGCGGCCTGCGTCCCGTTGCCAAGCACGCTGTTGTCCATCAGGACGAGGACCGCGACCACGCCGCTGATGACTGGCATGGGGGCCCCGGTCGCGATCGCGGCAGCCAGCTTCGGGGCCACAATCGCCCAGCGCGGCACCGGGGTCAGCGTGAGATTGCTCAGCGTCCGGTCCTCCACCTCGTTGGCGAAAGCGGCGCTGGCGGCAGTGAGCACGATCAGCGGCAGCACCGCGCCGGCGAGCATGCCGCGGATGAGCACATCGTCGATCTGGACCGCTGTTACGTCGTTGCCGGTGACGACCTGGATGGCAGCGTTGATGATGGGGAGCGCGCCGACGGCGAGGATGACCACCAGACGCCAGCGGCCGGTGAGCTGGCGGACAGTTAGCGTGAACAGGTCTCGCAACGGTTACTTCTCCACCAGGTAGCCGAAGACGCTTTCCAGAGAGTCATCGAGCGGCTCGACCCTGGTGACCCGGACGCCGAGGTCCCTCGCCACGGTGGGGAGCGCGCGCTGCAGCGCCGACACGTTCCTGGCGAGCACGACCAGAGCGCCGTCCGGGTCAAGGTTGACGGCGTCGACCGCGGGCAGCCTGACCAGGCCGGCGGCCAGCGTCCGCGGGTCCGTGGACACGATCCGCACGTGATACGGTCGCTGGTCCAGCGCGGCGCGGATCGCCCGGTAATCCCCGGAAGCGGCAAGCTTCCCGTTGATGATCAGCAGCACGGTGTCGGCGAGCTGCTCGACCTCTTCGAGGATGTGGGAAGAGACCACGATCGTCCTGCCAGCTCTGGCCTCCACTCTAAGCAGCTTTTGGAACTCCAGCCGCTGCCTGGGGTCCGCCCCGCTGAGAGGCTCATCCAGGAGCATGAGCTCCGGGTCGTGGGCGATGGTCGCGGCGAGACGGATCCGTTGCCGCATGCCTCTGGAATAGGTGCCGATCGGCCGGTCCTGCGCGTCGGCCAGGTTGACCGCGCCGATGGCCCTGGCGGCGGCAGCGTCAGCGTCCGGCGTGGCGCGCATGCGCGCTGCGAAGCGCACGTACTGCCGGCCGGTCATGAAGCCGTACACCGACTCGTGTTCGGCCATCACGCCGATGCGGCGGTACAAGGCCGGGTCGTCCCGGGGGTCCTGGCCGAACGTCCGTATCTGGCCATCAGACACCGACGCCAGGCCGTTCATCATGCGAAGCATGGTCGTTTTCCCGGCGCCG
>CAYWBD010000414.1:0-2432 GCA_964456315.1 uncultured Thermoflexus sp. | reverse complement strand
CACGGCCTCGTCGGCCCACTCCGAGTAGGACGTGTGCAAGAAATAGTCCGGGCCCCAGGGCGAGAAGCGCACCGCGGTGAAGCCCTGCTTCGCCTTGACCACGGCGTCTTTGGCCAGCGCGTCCAGGGTGTCGCCGTGCACGTGCATGTAGCAGCGCACGCGGTCGCGGGTCTTGCCGCCCATGAGGTCGTAGATGGGCACGCCCAGGCGCTTGCCCTTGATGTCCCAGAGCGCGATGTCTATGGCCGAGAGCGCGCCCTGCACGACTGAGCCCATGAAGTGCGACGACCGGTAGAGCCACTGGTAGTGGTGCTCGATGTGCGAGGGGTCCTTGCCGAGCAGATAGGGCGTCATCACCTCGACCATGGTCTTGGTGGGCCGCTGCCAGCCGTGCACGCCGCCCTCGCCGATGCCGACCGTGCCGTCCTCGCAGTGCACGCGGATCAGGAGCCAGCGGTCCCAGAGGATGGTCTCTACGCGCTCGATCTTCGTGGGTTTCATGTGGGTTCTCCATCGTCCGTCCCCTCTCCCGCCGGGAGAGGGCGAGGGTGAGGGACTCCGTTCGCCAGGTCAGGGGTGCTAGCCTTCTGCGGCCGCGCCGAGCGACGCAACGTCCGGCCGCGGGCCGCAGAGAGGGTACAGCATGAACATCCTCATCACCGGGGTCACCGGGCGAGTCGGGGCGAACATCGCAAAGCACTTCCTGGCCAGGGGCGACAGCGTGCGCGGCCTGGTCTGGCCGGGTGACAAACAGACGGAGAAGCTTCGGCAGACCCTGAAACAAGTTCAGGGTGAAAACGAGTTCGAGGTCGTTGAAGGCGACCTGAAGTCGCTGGCGGACGTGCGAAGCGCCGCGGAAGGCCAGGAGGTCATCATCGCCCTGGGCGCGGCTTTCCAGGCCGGCGGCCCGTTCACGCCAGAGCAGTATTTCGACACCAACATCAAGGGCGTGTTCAACGTCATGGAGGCGGCCCTGGGCCTCGGCGACCGCCTGAAGCATGTCATCTTCACGAGCACCGACGCCACGTACTCGAAGTACCCGCCTGACGGCCTCGCAGACCCGGTCATCACCGAGTCGAACGTCCCGCAGGGGTCAACGGACTGGTACGCCTTTTCGAAAATCGAGGGCGAGCACCTGGTCAGCCGCTACGTGCGCCAGCACGGGCTGAAGGCCACGGTGGTCCGGTTCCCGATGGTCTGGGGCGCAGGCGAGGTGCTGGAGTACGGGCAGTTCCGCCTGTCGCACTGGCTGAAGGCGTTCCAGGGGCGTACCGACCCCGAAGGAGCCGCCACCTACCGGGCGCTGCGCAAGCTGGACGACGGGGGCGGCGCCGTTCGTGCTGAGCCTGTCGAAGCACGAAAAGGCTTGGGGTGGACCGGCCCTGGAGCTTCGACAAGCTCAGCTCCTTCAACAAGCTCAGCACGAACGGGCGGCGACAGGCTGGTCATCGCCTGCGACCGTAACGGCAGGCCCTGGAAGAAGCACTGCATCGAGGTGCGGGACATCGTGCACGCCTACGACCGCGCCGTCGGCAACGCCGCCACTTATGGCAAGACGTACCAGATCGCCGGGCCTGCGCCGTTCACGTGGGACGAGGCCGTACCGCTCTTGGCGAAGCACCTGGACCTGCCGTACTCGATAGTGAGCCTGGCTGGCCTGCCGCCTACGTACTACGAGTTCGACCTTTCAGCGGCGCGCCGCGACTTCGGGTACGCGCCCACGGTGACGATGCGGGACAGCATCGAGGAGGCCGCCCGCTACCGGCGCGACGGCGGCGGCGACATCATCCCGACGAAGGTCTAGCGCCGGTACTGTCTTTCCGAGGGCCGGTCGCATCGTGCCCCGGCACCGTCGCCTTTAGGGCCGGAGGCGTCCCATGGCAGCGTAGATGCCGATGCCAAGTCCCAGGAGCCCGTACAGGTTTACAAACACGCCCTGCCACACGTTTAGCGACCCCGCGAGCACCAGGGCGGCAACGTACGCCGCGAGCACCGACGTCCCGGCGATGTAGCTGAGGCCGCGGCTGCGCTTGAACTTCGAGACGCGGTAGGTCGCCTCTCCCACCAGCCAGCCTGACCCGCCCAGACCCAGCGCAGCCAGGACCTCTGCCACGCGGAGCCCGACGCCTGCCTGGGCCAGTCCCCATACCAGCAGCGCGATGGCCGCCCCGCAGGCCACGGCCACGCTGAGGGCCGTCACGATGGCGCGGCCTGTCTCGGTGCCGGACGGGTCGAACGCGGGGTTCTTCTTCACCTGCGCGCAGTCCGGGCAGCGTGCGCCCACGGGCGTCTGCACCATGCACTTCGGGCAGATGAATGTGCCGCACTTGCCGCAGCGCAGGTTGGTCTCGACCGCGGGGTTGCGCGGGCAGTAATTTACTTCTGCCTCGACGGGAGGCGCTGGCGGCGTAGTCATCGTGGGACGCCCATCT
>CAYWBD010000413.1:0-4007 GCA_964456315.1 uncultured Thermoflexus sp. | reverse complement strand
TCAAGGCCAGTGGGCGCGAGGTCCTGTTCTACAAGCTCGGGTCAAACCTCAACCCCGACTGGCCGGACCTGGAGACCCCGGCGTCGGCAGGAGCAGTGGCGCTGGTGCTGGTCCATTTCTTCGGGTTCCCTGCCTCCTCAGCGACGGCAAGGAAGTGGTGTGACGCCCGTCGCATCAGCCTCATCGAGGACTGCGCGCACTCGTTCTTGAGCTGGACAGCCGAGGGACCGGTCGGCTCGGTCGGAGACCTTGCTGTTTTCTCATTCCGCAAACAGCTGCCCGTGGCGTCAGGCGCGGCCTTGCGCGTCAACGTGCCCCCGGCCTCGACGAACGGGCGGCACCCGATGCCCTCGCGCGGCTCACCGGGTGTTCTCCCAGCACTGCGCGAGATGGCTTCGTGGGGTGTTCATTCATCCCGGTCAGCGGTGCTCCGCCGGCTATTGGCTCCAGCCGTCTCAGACGAACGCGGCCTTCATGCCGCCAAGCAAGGCCGATCGCGCCGCATGGACCTGATAGCCGGGCGCATCATCGCCAGGCTTTCGCCGGCGTTCAGCGAGGTCGCTGAGAGCCGGCGGGCCAACTACCGGACGATCTCCGACGGTCTGCGCGGTTTGCCGGCTTATACCCCCTTGTTCGACCGGCTGCGTGACGGGGCAGTGCCCTGGGGGTACCCGGTCCGCGTCAAACGGGGCGCGGCCGCACGCGACACGCTCCTGTCCGTGCTGCTTCGCGACGGGATCGGGGCCTGGACCTGGCCAGACCTGCCGCCAGAGGTCACCGCCAGCCTGTACCCGAACGAGTCCCGTCTGGCTGAAGAGACGATCGTGCTCCCGGTCCACCAGGGACTGTCAACGGCTCAGGTCCAGCATGTCGCCGACACGACGGCTGCCTGGGGGCTGACCTAGCCAGTCCGTCGTCGCCGGGACATTGTGAATGGCGTCACTAATCCTCACGCGTCCCTCACGCCGCCCTGACGGTTCTTCACGACGGCTTACTGCCCCTGGCATGACGATTGCGGCACCGTGCGTCCCGGCCGGCCCGGGGCGCGCCGCAGACCAGGAGGCCCTCGCTCGATGCCCAAACGTGAGGTTACCCGCCGTGAGCTCCTGAAGTATTCCGCCGCCTTTGCAGGGGCCGGCGCGGCAGCTCTTTACCTGAGCCGCCTTGCCTTCCTGCAGACGGTCCCGGAGATAGACAACCCCCTCGAGTTCTACCCCAACCGGGACTGGGAGAGCGTCTACCGGGACCTCTACCGCTCGGACCAGTCGTTCATCTTCCTCTGCGCGCCAAACGACACTCACAACTGCCTGCTCCGCGCCTACGCCAAGAAGGGCGTGGTGACCAGGGTCGAGGCCTCTTACGCCTACGGTGACGCAGTAGACCTTTACGGCAACAAGTCCACCCACCGCTGGGAGCCGCGGGCCTGCAACAAGGGGCTTTCCCTGCTCCGCAAGTTCTACGGCGACCGCCGCATCAAGGGCGCGCTTGTCCGAAAGGGCTTCCTCGACTGGGCCACCGCCGGCTTTCCGCGCGATGCCAACGGTGTGCCGCCTCGCCAGTACTTCCGTCGCGGCGAGGACGAGTGGGTGAAACTCCCCTGGGCCCAGGCATTCGATGTCGTGGCGAAAGCGCAAGTCAACATCGCCACCACATACACCGGGGCAGACGGTGCGGCGAAGCTCACCGCCCAGGGCTACGACCCGGACATGGTCGCCACCGTTGAAGGCGCGGGCACGCGCACGCTCAAGTACCGGGGCGGCATGCCGTTCCTCGGGGCCACCCGCCTCATGGGCTACTACCGTGAGGCCAACATGATGGCGCTTCTCGACGCCAAACTGCGCGGCGTAACCGCGGACCAGGCGAAGGGCGGGCGCGTGCTGGACTCCTACTCCTGGCACACCGACCTGCCGCCGGGACACCCCATGGTCACCGGCCAGCAAACGGTGGACTTCGACCTCTTCACCGCCGAGAACGCCTCGCTGATCACCCTGTGGGGCATGAACTGGATCTCGACCAAGATGCCGGACAGCCACTGGCTGACCGAGTCCCGCATCAAGGGCGCGAAGGTCGTGGTGATCGCCTGCGAGTACCAGTCCACGGCGAACAAGGCCGACGAGGTCGTCATCATCAGGCCAGGCACTGACGCGGCCCTGGCGCTGGGAATGGTCCACGTGATCTTGCGGGACAAGACCTACCACGAGGCGACGGTCAAGAACAACTCTGACCTGCCGCTCCTCGTGCGCATGGACACACTGAAGCTGCTGCGCCCCTCGGACCTTGCGAGGGACTACCAGAACCAGCCCCTTGGCAACTACGCCAGGGTGCTGAAACCCGGCGAGTCTGCGCCTCCCAACCGCCTACAGGACACCCAGTACATACCAGAGGCGCTGCGCAATGAGTGGGGGGACTTCATGGTCTGGGACAGCGCAAAGGGCGCGCCTGCGGCCATCACACGCGACCACGTCGGGGACAAGTTCAAGGCGCTCGGCATAGACCCGGCCCTAGAGGGCGCGTTCAGCGTCCGGCTGGCGGACGGGCAGACCGTTGAGGTCCGGCCGGTGTTCGACCTCGTCAAGCAGTACACCGCACAGCTCACCCCGCAGACTGTCTCGGAGCTTACCTGGGCGCCTGTTAGCGCCATCGAGTCGCTTGCCAAACAGGTCGCCGCCAACCCCGGGAAGGCTCTCCTCATCCACGGCATGGGCCCGAACCACTTCTTCAACAACGACCTGAAGGACCGGGCGCTGCTGTTGCTGGCGTCAGTAACCAACAACCTGGGCAACCTCGGCGGGACGCCTGGCTCCTATGCCGGTAACTACCGGGCCGGCTACTTCAACGGCCTGCCGCACTACATCGCCGAGGACCCGTTCAACCCGGTGCTAGACCCGGCCGCAACCCCGGCGCCAAAGGCCTATTACAAGACTGAGTCCGCCCACTACTACAACTACGGCGACCGCCCGCTGCGGGTGGGCAACAAAAACTTCACCGGCAAGACCCACATGCCCAGCCCGACCAAGATGATCTGGTGGGCGAACTCGAACTCGCTCCTGGGCAACATCAAGTGGGCCTACGACGTCGTGCACAACACGCTGCCGAAGATCGACATGCTCGTCGTCAACGACTGGTGGTGGAACTGGTCGTGCGAGTACGCAGACGTCGTCTACGGTGTGGACTCCTGGCTCGAGATCAAGCACCCGGACATGGCCGGGTCCGTCTCCAATCCCTTCGTCACCGTGTTCCCGCGCACGCCGGTCGGCCGCCTTTTTGACACGGTCTCGGACATGGAGACTCTCGCAGGCGTGGCTAACAAGCTGGCGGACATCACCGGCGAGCCCCGCTTCCGGGACTACTGGCACTTCGTCAACACGGACCACGTCGAGGTCTACCTCCAACGCATCGTCGACAACAGCACGACGCTGCGCGGCTACGACTTCCTCCAGATGGAGGCCCTCGCCAAGCAGGGCGTCCCGACGCCGATGCTCACCCGCACCTACCCCAAAGTAATCGGGTGGGAGCAGACCAACGAGTCCAAGCCCTGGTACACGAAGACCGGCCGGGCCGAGTACTACCGGGAGGAGCCTGAGTTCATAGAGTCTGGTGAGAACCTCCCCGTTTACCGGGAGCCCGTTGACGCCACGCCCTACGAGCCGAATGTGATCTTGACCGGGCCGCTTGCCTCGATTCGCCCCAATACGCCGGACAAGTACGGGATGGACGCCAGTGACCTCAGCGCCGAGGCGCGCCAGGTCCGCAACGTCAGCAAGACCTGGGCTGAGCTGAAAACGACCCGACACCCGCTCGCAGGCGACGGCTACAAGTTCATGTTCATCACGCCCAAGTACCGCCACGCCGTGCATACGACGCCTGCGGACGTGGACACGGTCGCGGCGTTTTTTGGCCCCTTCGGCGACGTGTACCGGCACGACAAGCGCAGCCCGTACGTCGGCGAGGGGTACGCCGACATCAACCCGCTCGATGCAAAGGACATCGGTGTCGAAGACGGCGAT
>CAYWBD010000412.1:0-16439 GCA_964456315.1 uncultured Thermoflexus sp. | reverse complement strand
CGACCGCCGCCCGAGCCGGCGGCGACAGCCTCTATCTCCGCCACCGAGGCGATGTTGAAGTCGCCGTGCACCGTGTGCTTGATTGCCCCCGAGGCTATCGCGAAGTCCAGCGCCTTCTGCGGGTCCCACCCCCGGAGCGCGCCGAAAATAATCCCGGCCGCAAACGCATCTCCCCCGCCTACCCGGTCCACCATGCCCTTCAGGGCCACCTTGCGCCCGCGCATCAGCCGCCCGTTGTCGAGGTACACCGCCGAGACGTCGTTCTCGTCTGCCGAGTCACCGGCGCGCATGGTCAGCGCGACGCGCTTGAACCCGAACTCGCCGTGCAGCTTCAAAGCGACCTGCTCCGACGAGGGGTAGTCCAGGCCAGGCGGTGCGCTGGTGCCGACGCTGACACCCAGGCACTTGTCGGCGTCTTCCCGGCCCCCAATCAGCACGTCCACGTTCGCCATGAGCGGCCGCAAGACCGCACGCGCACGCTCCGGAGTCCACAGCGCAGAGCGATAGTTGAGGTCGCAGCTGACGGTCCGTCCGGCGGCCCGTGCCGCAGCCGCGGCCTCTGCGCATGCAGCCGCAGCGCCGTCAGACACGGCTGCAGAGATACCGGTGAAGTGGAACCAGCCGCGGCCCTTGAACGCCTCTCCCCAGTTGAACACACCTGCCTTCAGACCTGCGAAGGCGCTGCCGGCGCGGTCGTACACGACCTTGGACGCCCGTACCGACGCCCCAGCCTCCAGGTAGTACAGGCCCTGCCGGCCCGGCAGCTTCTGGACGTGCGACGTGTCCACACCGAACTGCCGGATGTAGCTGACGCAGGCCTGCCCGATGTCGTTGTCCGGCACTGCGGTCACGTGCGTGACCGGCACGCCCCACTGCGCGAGTGCGACCGCAACGTTGCACTCCGTGCCGCCGTAGATCACGTCGAACTGGCGCGCCTGCACAAACCGCTCGTGGCGCGGCGTGGTCAGGCGCAGGAGCACCTCTCCAAATGTGACGACGTCCTTGGACATGGGCCGCGTTTCCTCCGGGCCTCATTGTTCCAGAAGTGGGGCGCACCCGTTCGCACTGAGCCGGTCGAAGGGCGCGGACGCGTCTTACCGTTCGTACTGAGCCTGTCGATGGGCCCCATCGTCATTCCCGCGGAAGCGGGAATCCAGCGCCCGACCGAGCCCCGTTCGCCCTGGGCCTGTCGACGTGCGCGGGGAGCGCGCGGGGCCCCTCAACTTCGCTCGGGGCGAGCGGGACTCGCGGCCGACAGATCAGTTGGCACTGATGGCGCCCTGTACGCCGACGAGTTCGAGGCGCGTCCAAGGCGCCCGACGGCGGCTTGCTACTGAGCGCGCCCCCGCAGGACGCGATAATGTGTCAACGGCAGACTTTGCCCTTGTAGAGGACTGGCCCTATGTCCGGTTCCAGAGCCTATGCGTTCTTCGGGCTGACCGCGCTCGGAGTGGCGGCAGTCACCTCGCTGCTCCTCGTGTCAGTGACGCGCTGGTTCCTGCCCGGGGTCGTCGAACTTAGCGCCGCACTCGCAGTCGCCGGAGCTGCGGCCGCAGTCGCGGCAGCGCGCAACCGCTCCGCGCTCATCGCCTGGGCGCAGCGACTCAGCTGGCGGTCCTTGAGAATCGCCGCGGCTGGCGTGGCAGTGCTCGTGCTGTCGGCGGGCCTGGCGCTGGCGTTTGACGGCTTCCCGTGGCCCGTCGCCCTGTTGGCCGGGACCGTGATCGTGCTTATCGCCGCGGCGGATGGCAGCACAGCGCAGGCCACAGGTGGCGCAAATGCCATTGGCGGCGACCCGCCCCCTGCCCCGTCGGGACCAGCACCCGCGCCGGTGGCCGCGACCTCCTTCAGCCGTCGCCTGATTGCGCACACACCGGCCTTCGCGCGACAACTAACGGCGACGCGGCCGCCCCGCCGGAGTCCAGCATTCGCCCGGCACCCGCGTACAGTGCGACCGGCACGCACGGTGCTGCCGCGCCGCCGCGCCCTGCCCTGTTACGCTCGGTCGCCGCGGTACATAGCGCGCAAGCGATCGCCAGCCGTGACCTGAAACGCAACCGGCGGTCCGGGTAGCTCGCTGGGGCGACATCGTCGCACCTTTCCGCGGCGGTCGTAGGCCACTGCATCCCGAGCGGCCTGGCACGCCAGCCACTACGGCCTCACCACCAGGTTCACCAGCTTCCCCGGCACGTAGACCCTTCGCACCACTTCGTGGCCGTCGGTGTGGCGGCGCACCGCAGGGTCGGCCAGTGCGGCGGCAATGGCGTCGCCCTCCGACACACCCGCAGGCAGCGACAGCTCGCCCCGCAGCTTGCCGTTGACTTGCACCACCACGGTGATTGTGTCCGACGCCATCAGCGACTCGTCCCACGCCGGCAGCGCCTGCTGGTGGACCGAGTAGGCATGGCCGCGCCGCGCCCAGAGCTCCTCGGCGATGTGCGGGGCCATGGGCGCCAGCAGGAGCACGAGCCGGTCGACGGCGTCGTCCCAGGTCGCCTTGGAGACCGTGGCTGTCCCGTGTACCGAGTTCGCGTCGTGGCTGGCTCCACCTGCCGCCCGCTCCAGCGCGTTCGTGTACTCCATGAGCGCCGCGATGGCGGTGTTGAACTTGAACTCCCGCATGTCGGCTATGACCCGCCCTGTGGTCAGGTGGGCTGCGCGCGTGACGGCGCGGTCACCGTCTTCGGCCGTAGGGGCACGATGCATCGCGCCCCTGCCTGAGACACGAGCAGCCAGGTCCCACACCCGGTTCAGCCAGCGTGACACCCCCCGGATCCCCGCGTCTGACCAGTCGCCACCCTGGTCCCAAGGCCCCAGGAACATCAGGTACAAGCGCAGCGTGTCCACGCCGTACCGCTCGACTATCGGCTCCGGGTTCAGCGGGTTGGACCGCTTCGAGATCTTGGCATGGTCCTTGATCATCACCCCCTGGTTGAACAGGCGCGTGTACGGCTCGGCAAAGTCCACCAGCCCCAGGTCACGCAGCGCCCGGGTGAAAAAGCGTGCGTACAGCAGGTGCATCGTGGCATGGTCGGCCCCCCCCATGTACTGGTGCACCGGCAGCCAGGCCCTCACACGGGCAGGGTCGAACGCCCGCTCCCGCTCGTCCGCCGATGTGTAGCGCAGGTGGTACCACGACGAGTCCACGAACGTGTCCATCGTGTCCGACTCGCGCTTTGCCGGGCGGCCGCACGACGGGCACGGCACGTTCACGAATGCCGGGTCCAGCGTGAGGGGCGACTGCCCTGTCGGCTTGAACTCGGCCTTCTCCGGCAACAGCACCGGCAGGTCACGCTCCGGGACCGGCACAGTCCCGCAGGCGTCGCAGTAGATGATGGGGATGGGCGTGCCCCAGTAGCGCTGGCGGGAGATCAGCCAGTCCCGCAGGTGGTACGTCACCGTGCGCTCGCCCCAGCCGTTGGCCTCCAGCTTGTCCGCGATTCGCCGCTTGCCATCTTCTGAGGGCAGGCCATCGAACTCACCCGAGTTAACCTGCGTGCCCGGCGCGAGGTACGCGGCGTCCAGGTCCCCACCCTTCCAGCCCGGCGGCGCAACGACCACGCGCACCGGCAGTCCGTACTTCTTTGCGAAGACAAAGTCGCGCTCGTCGTGCGCAGGCACGCCCATGACCGCGCCGGTGCCGTATGTCGCCAGCACGTAGTCGCCGATCAGCACCGGGACGCGCTCACCGTTGAGCGGGTTGATGGCGTACGCGCCCGTCGGCACGCCGGTCTTCTCCCGCTCAAGGGAGGTGCGCTCGATCTCCGATTGCCGCCGCGCGTTATCAACGTAGGCCCGCACCGCGGCGCGCTGCGCGGGCTGCGTGAGCGCCTCGACCAGCGGGTGCTCCGGCGCCAGTACGACGAATGTGACGCCGTACACCGTGTCTATGCGCGTCGTGAACGTCTCGACGTGCGCGCCATTCCGCTCGCCCTGAGCTTGTCGAAGGGCCCCGTTCGTGGCGGACCGCATCCGCCCGCCTGCGTCCTTGGGCGAATGCAATTCGCCCCTACCACCCTGGTCGAGGAACTCCGACACATCGAACCGCACCGTCACCCCCTCAGACCGCCCGATCCAGTTCCGCTGCCTGACCTTTACGCTCTCCGGCCACTGGATGGCGTCCATCTGCAGCAGCGCGTCGGCGTATTTCGTGATACGGAAGAACCACTGCGGCAGGCTGCGCTTAGTGACCGGGGTGCCGCATCGCTCGCAGGCGCCCTCCTTGACCTGCTCGTTGGCCAGAGTCGTCTGGCAAGACGGGCACCAGTTCGCCGGGCCGTGCTTCCTGTATGCCAGGCCGGCCGCGTACAACTTCAGGAAGAAAAACTGGTTCCAGCGGTAGAACTCTGGTGTACAGGAGATGATCTCCCGCGACCAGTCGTAGCTGCACCCCATGAGCTTGAACTGCCGCCGCATGTTGTCGATGTTCGTGAACGTCCACTCCCGCGGCTGCACACCGTGCTGGATCGCAGCGTTCTCGGCAGGCAGGCCGAACGCATCGAACCCCTGCGGGTGCATGACGTTATAGCCCGACATGCGCATGAACCGGGCATGCGCGTCCCCGGGCACGTAGGCGTACCAGTGGCCGATGTGCAGGTCGCCCGACGGGTACGGGAACATCGTCAGTGCGTACCAGTTCTCCTTGCCGGGGACGTGGTCCGCGGCGCGGTAGATGCCAGACTCCGCCCAGCGCGCCTGCCATTTCGGTTCGACCGCGTCCGGGTCATAACCCGCGGCGTCGGCATCGTCCTGCGTCGTAGATGCGGCTGGCGTCCGCCCGCCGCCCGCCGAGATCGACGTCGGCGTCTTATCGTGGGGCCGATGTTCCGTCATGTGCCGTCCTCCCGTCTGTCGTGTCGACCGCACGGACGCTTGCGCTGCCCGTCATTACGTCCAGAGCAGCCGCCCCAACCCGCCACACCGCCAGGGCCCGCCGGGCCGCGAAAAAGCAAAGGCCCCGTCCTGGTCGAAGGACGGGGCCTTATTGGACCCGCGGTACCACCTTCATTGTCCGGCCGCCACCCAGTCAGCGCCTCGCGCCGTCAGGATGGTCTTGCCCGCCAAGCGCCCCGTACACACGGGTCGCACTTTGGCGAGGCCACCGGACCTCTCTCATGGCCGTAACGTGGCCCTGCGTCCTGTCCCTACTGCGTCGGCCACCGCTGCCTTTTCATCCCAAACTTGTTTCGGGATCTCCGGCTCCGGTCCAACGTTATTAGGACGGCCGCTCCCGGGCGAGTTCCCGGACGGCGTGGCCGCCGGCTCGCACCTGCCGCCGGCTCTCTCAGGCCCGCCCCCGCCCCGGCATTCCGGAGCGGCATCCGGTACTGTTCCCGTTCATTGCGTTATGTCGGCGAGGATAGCACACGGCAACTGAACGCCAACGCCCGCCGCTCGGAGGACAAGCATGCCCAAACTCGAGCGACAGCCTGGGTCAGGCAGGCGGTTTGCCCACGCGCCGCGGCCGAGAGTGCGGCCACGCCAACAGGCGGGCCGGCCCGCTCAGGACACCGCCACCTCGTCTCCGACGCGCACCTCACCTCCTCCCAGTGGCTGCATGGAGACGGCGAACGTCGGCTTCTCGTGACCGAGCAGGCGGGTGAGGGCGTTCATGACGTCGCAGTCGCGCTCCCCTGTCACCGGGTTGGCGTGGGTGGCGAGGCAGCGCGTGACGCCCTTGACCACCTCGAATGCGACTCCCGCGTGCCCCGAGGCTCTCGAAGGGCCGTGCCCTGAGGCGGGCGAAGGGCCCTCTCGGTTCCCGGCGTGCCCTGAGGCTCTCGAAGGGCCCCGTGTTGCCGTCATTCCCGCGGACGCAGGAATCCAGCGTCCCTCATCCTTCGGCAAGCTCTGGACAGCGCCCTCATCCTCTCTCAAAGGGAGAGGGGGATCAGCAGGCCCGATACGCACGCTCTTACCCACCCACCCCAACTCCTCCCACGCCGACGCGCCCTCGACGACGATATTCGTCCTGAACCGGCGCCCGTCCAGGTCCGGCTCATACATAGCCTCGCCAAGCGCCTTCAGGCTCTCGACTGTGTGCAGGGTCACCCGCCCCGCCGCGGTGTCATGGAAGTGCTGCCCGGCCAGGTCCCCCATCAACGTCAGCGGGAGCCGTTCGGGGTGGCCATGCACAGGGCTGTCGGTCTGCGTGATTACGAAAAGCGCCACGGCATGGCAGAGCTCCGCCCGGCCGACCTCGTCCAGACCAGCTTCGACAGTCCGCCCGTCCGGAAATCGGATGGTCAGGCGCTGGCGTGCCTCATCGAACCTCAGCGCCGCCCTCGCAACCCCCGGCGTGTTCGCCAGCACGGCGTAATTCGTCTTTCGCAGCCAGCCCGACTCGTCCGGAGGCGGCGCGTCCGCAAAGCGGAACGCCAGCACGCGGTCGCCTGCCACCCGTCCCGACGGCAGGACAGTCAGCGACTCGCACTCCTCCGGCGTGAACCCCTTTACCGGGTAGCGGTACAGCGCGACGACATGGGGCATAGAAGACCAGGGATCCTTAACTCACCGGCGCGCGCCTATGGAACACGTGCCCGACAACGGACGCCGACAGAGCAGGCACGCCTGTGCAACGTCCACCCGGACGGCGACAGATTGTTCGCCATGTCACAGGTTTTGTCGCACGGCGGTCCCACTTTGGGCGCAATTCGATTGGCCCGCTGATTTCGGACGACAATGTCGGCAACTTTGTCGCACCCACGTCGGCCCTTGCGGCGGCAACGCGCCAGCGTGCCACCCCCATCTCCTCCTCTACCTCCTCGACGCCGCACGCCCGCTGAAGTGCGTCTTCATGCGCGGGTGCTCCTGGAAGTAGTCCTGGAAGTCCATCACGACGTTTTCCTGCAGCTGCACCGACAGCCCCCCGTCAACAGGCAGCACCACGCCCGTGACGAAAGACGCCTCGTCGGAGCACAAGAACGCGATCGCGCTGGCGATGTCGTCCGGCACCCCGCAGCGGCGCACCGGGTACTGCAGCTCAAAGGCGTGGTAGCCGTCCTCATCCCCCAGCTCCGCCCACATCTGCTCGCCGCGCTCCGTCACGATGTGCCCCGGCGCGATGGCGTTCACAGTGATGCCAAGAGGCCCGAAATCTATCGCCATCTGCTTGGTGAGGCCGACAACCGCCGACTTCCCGGCCTCGTACACAAGCGACCTCGGCGCCATCAGCAGCCCGTGCACCGACGATATGTTCACGATGCGCCCGCCGCGCGTCCTGCCCGGCGCCTCACCCGGCTTCAGGCGGCGCGACCCTGGCGTCCAGGCCGCGCCCGCGCCGGGTGGCGGGCCGGACTTCTCCATCGCGGGCACGGCGTACTTCGCGCCCATGAACAGCGCGCCGACGAGCAGGTCCATGCCGGACTGCCATGCCTGCGGCGTGACCTCGACCGCGCTCCCGGCGCGTTCGGAGCCGCCGCCGTAGGCGTTCTGGACGAGGATGTCCAGCCGGCCGAACTCGGTCACCGCTTGCTCGACCATCGACTTCGCAACGTGCTCCTGCGAGACGTCGCCGCTGGCGTACACGGCCTTGCCGCCAGCAGCAGTTATGCGCTCAGCGTTCTGCTTTGCCGCGGTCCAGTTGATGTCCACGATTAACACTCGCGCCCCGTCCGCCGCGAGCTTGCGCGCCGTTGCGCCGCCGATGCCGAGCGCGCCGCCCGTGACAATCGCCGCCTTGCCGTCCAGCCGTCCCATATTTGCCTCCTGTTGTCGCCAGACTTAGTCCTGTCCCGAGCCGCTCTCCCTGCAACAGACTACCGTTCGCCCTGAGCTTGTCGAAGGGTGAACGAGTGCGAGACGGGGGGCGATCATGTCATTCTGAGCGGCAGCCCGGCGGGCTGGAGCGAAGAATCTCTCTTACGATGGCGGGTGTCATTGGCCTGTCGCTGCGGGGAGAGACTCTTCGTCCACGAGCGACGAGAAGAGATTCTTCGGCCCCTGGGGGGCCTCAGAATGACAGGGCGGCGCGCCCATTTGACCTGCGCGCGCTGCGCCACTAACCTGCCCGGATGCCGCACGACCCTGCTCCGGGACAGTCCAGCGCCCAGCCCGCACCGCAAGAAGACGCGGGCCCCGGCGACCCCGCTGGTGGCCCGTCGCGACCGGCGGACTCCCCGGCAATGTCCTCCGACGGGCCCGTGGAAGCCACCGCCGCGCCTGCCCGACTGAGCGCGCTCGGCCGACTGCTCGCCCTTGAGCCCTACGCCGTCGTGTTCCTGGCCAGCGGCGTCACGCTCATCCTCGAAATCGTCGCGGCAAGGATACTCGCGCCTCAGATCGGCGTCTCCGTCTACACCTGGACCAGCATCATCGGCATCATCCTCGCCGGGATCAGCCTGGGCAACTGGCTGGGCGGCGTCTTCGCGGACCGCTGGGCGTCGCGCACCATGCTCGGCCTCATCTTCATGCTCGGGGCCGCGCTAACGGTCGCCGTGCCCGTGCTGTCCAGCTGGGCGCCGGGGTGGGTCGCTGACCTGCCCGTCCTGGTCCGCATCGTCCTCCTCACCGGTGCCCTGTTCTTCCTGCCCTCGACCGTGCTGGCGATGGTCACCCCCACCGTCTTGAAACTCACGCTCCGGAGCCTCGAACAGACCGGGAGCGTCGCCGGGCGCCTGTACGCCGTGTCCACCGCCGGGGCGATCATGGGCACGTTCCTCACCGGGTTCGTGCTGGTCCAGGCGTTCGGCTCGCGCGCCACCGTGTACGGGCTGGCGGCGCTCCTGGCGGTGCTCGGCGTGCTCGCCGGCAGGATGTGGAAGTCGCCGCGCGCAGCAGGAGCGGGAATGGCCCTGCTTGCCGCTGGCGGCACGTTCGCAGCGACCAACGACCCCCTCGGCACCCCGTGCCTGGCCGAAAGCAACTACTTCTGCATCCGCGTTCTGGAAAAGGAGCGCGACGGCTTCGCCGTCAAAGAACTCATCCTCGACCAGCTCGTGCACAGCTACATCAAGCTCGATGACCCCACGCACCTCGAGTACGGCTACCAGAAGCTGTTCTCAGAGCTGGTTGCGGCCTACCCCGCCCAGCGGCCTGATTTCCGTGCGCTGTTCATCGGCGGCGGCGGGTACGAGATGCCGCGCTACCTGGACGAGGTCTACCCGCAGTCGGTCATCGAGGTGATCGAAATCGACCCTGCGGTGACGCAGACCGCGTTCGACCACCTGGCCCTGCGCCGTGACACGCGCGTCGTCAGCATCAACGAGGACGCCCGCATGTCGCTGCCGGAGCGCACGCGCGCCGCGTACGACATCGTGGTGGGTGACGCGTTCAACGACGTCTCGGTGCCCTGGCACCTGACGACCCGTGAGTTCACCGAAGAGGTCAGGGCGCTGCTCAGGCCGGGCGGGATCTACGCCATGAACATCGTGGACGCGCCGCTGCAGGGGCGGTTCCTGCGCGCCATCGTCGCCACGCTGCAGGAGACGTGGCCCCACGTCTATGTGATGAACGAGTCCGGTTCCCTGGACTTCGACCAGCGCTCCACGACGGTGGTCGCTGCCTCTGACCAGGAGCTTGACGAGAGCTACATCCGACTGAGTTTTGTCAGGGCCCGCGACGGCATCCCGGTAACGCGCATCGTCTCCCCGGACTCGCTGGCCGTATGGCAAGGCGCGCAGGCGCGGGTAGTGCTGACCGACGACTTCGCGCCAGTCGACAACTACCTCGCGCCGCTTTACCTGAAGTCGCGCTGACAGCTTCCCCTCTCCATCGATGGGCGAAAGTTTAGGGAGAGGGTGCATCGCCGTCCTCTCTCCTCCAGCCCTCTCGACGTCCCCCACAGCGGCGCCCCTGCTGGCCTGCACCCACGCCCCTATGCACGGGCCCACCCAGTCGCGTTGCCCGGAGACGCTACGGGCTGCAGCCGCGCCCGTGACCCCTAAGTTCACTCCAACTCTTCGGCTGTCCCCGGTGCGCCCGCCGCCCGCGCCGTCAATCCTGTCCTTAGGGCACCGCTCGGGACCAGTGACTCTGCCCGGGCAGCGATTCCTGCTCATAAGAACACTGCTCCAACACCGGGCGCCAACATCGCAGCGCGTTCCATGAAAGGTATCGCCCCACATTGGTCAGACGCACAGCACCAGGCGGCCAGATGACGGTCCGTGAGACAGGCGGGCGCACGCGGCGTTCCGGCCCTTCGTGCGGCATCGCCAGCGCTGCCTGCGGGCGCACCCGGGCCGGTGGCAGCTCTGGTCTTCCCATGTGTGCGGCTGGTGGGGACGCGGTCTTCGGGACGGTTGAGCAATAGTGCGGAAGTACCGGCTGACCCTGCTATTCCTGGCTGTGAGCGCCACTACGATCGGTATTGCGGCGTTGGTCATCAGCCTCACCTCTGGCCGGGCCGCAGAGGCCAGCCTGGTGGCTGTCACCCAGGAACAGGCCGCCAGGGACACCCAGCTCATCGCCCAGGCAGTCGGGCGGTTCATACAGGCCGAGCCCGGTATCAGCGGCGTGCTCCTTACTTCGCGGCCCGTACTAAGCTCCCCCGGCGCGCCCCACGACACCTTTGAACTCACCCTGCAATACCAGGAGCTGCTGGACGCCCTCAACGTCGCCGAGGTCAGGCTCTACGACCTGGACGCCCAGACGGTCTGGTCTTCCGGGATAACGCCCGACATAGCGGGGGAGCCCGACGGTGATCTCTTCCGGCAGGCGGCAGGCGGCGTACTCAGCTCCGCCCTCCGCCTGGACGTCCACGGGACCACAGGAGTCTCCGGGCAGTCAAAGTCCGACCTGTTCGAGTCTTACATCCCGCTGGTCGCCGGGGACACCGGAGAGCCGGCGGGCGTGTTGCGGGTCGTCCGGGACGTGACCCGGGAGCTGGACGTGCACGCAGCGCAGGCGCGCTCGGGCATGGTCTGGACCACATTCGCCATCCTGGGAGGGGCCCTGCTCGTGCTGATGGGTTTTGTCGTGGTAGCGGACCAGCGCATCTGGAAGGCCAACGCCCGCGCCCTCGCCGCAGAGCGCTCCATCAGCGCCCGCCTTGGCACCGAGAAGGACGACCTCCAGCGCCTTAATGAAGCCAAGAACTGGTTCGTCTCGATGATCACGCATGAGCTGGTGGCGCCACTCACGAGCACCATCGCCTTCACCGACCTCGTGCTGCGCAACAAGTACGGCACGCTTCACGCCAACGAACTCCGCCACCTGGAGGTCGTACGCCGCAACACCGGCCGCCTCATGCGCCTGATCAACGACATGATCGACCTCGCCAGGGCCGAGAGGGGCGCGCTGACCGTCGCCCCGAAGGAGTACGAGGTCTCCGGTTGGCTCCAGGACGTCGTCACTGAGATGTCGCCCACACTGTCCGCCAAGTCGCAGCCGCTCAAGTGCAATGCCCCGGCGACCGGCAGCACAGTCAAAGCAGACAGGGACCGCCTCACCCAGGTGGTCTGCAACCTGCTCACCAACGCCTCGAAGTACTCGCGTGAGGGCACCGACATCGATCTGAGCGCAAGCGTCGGCGACGGACGCCTCACTATTTCGGTGACAGACCACGGCATCGGGATGAGCCCTGCAGACCAGAAAGGGCTCTTCCAGATGTTCTACCGCGTCGATAACGAGGCGACCCGGTCGGTGTCCGGGTCCGGGATCGGCCTGGCGATAGCACAGGAGATCGTCAAGCTGCACGGCGGACAGGTCAGCGTGACCAGCGCTCCCGGCGCCGGCACAACGGTTAGCTTCTCCATCCCAGGCGCGCAGGCGGCATCAGATATCGACGGGGTCACCCCGGCGGCGTCTGAGGCCGCGGCCTGACCCCTACCAGGAGGGTGTGTTGACGTTGGCGCGGTCCACTCGCGGCCCGGGGCCAAACAAGCGGGCAGGCGGGAACAGGAGTCTGATCTTGATAGGTGCGGGCATTGGCGTGCTGGCTGCGGCCGCGGCCGTCATCCTCTTTGTGACGGGTTCCGCAGGCGCGGACTCGGCTGCGGACAAGGTCTCCTCGGAGGCCGGTGATGCCGGCCAGCTCCTCTGCGACGCGAGCCTGGCTGGGCTGCCCCTCATGGCCGGCCACCAGGGCATCGCCTCGTCGCGGGAGGGCGCCTTCCTGCTCGAGTGCAAGTACGCGCCCGCGCAGACGGCGGGAGTCGCCGTCCAGAAGGCCAGGGTCACAGTGGCCTGGGCCGAGAACGACTCGGACGCCACGTGGCAGAACAAGTGCGGCCTGCCCGAGGCCCGCAAACGCGGCACGGTGACCGCCGAGGGCACGCTCTACTCCGGGGCCGCCTTCGCCATCGCCGCATTCTCGGGTGAATCGAAGTACGCCGACCCCATGCGCCGGCTGGCAGTGCGCCTCCTCGCCGCGGCCGAGACGCGGGCCTATTCGTGCGACGGCGCTCCCGCCCCCACGCCCGCCGCACCGTCATCGTCCCAGTCCTCCCCTCCGGACCGCGTCCCTGTGCAACAGGCGACGCCCACCCCGGCCCCCGCTGGTCCGGCCACTGTTGCTCCCTCCGCCACCTGCCAGGTGTCAGGGCGGGTCACAGACGTCGCAGGTTCGCCTGTCCCCGGCATACACGTCCAGCTGGCCCCGGGAGACGGACTGGCCACAGATGACACCGCCACCGGCCCGGACGGCAGGTACCAGTTCGACGCCCCGGCGTCTCCCCAGACCGCCATGCTGCGCCTCATCCCGGAGGAGTACGCCCACACGCCCTCCCGCATGCGCGTCATGTTCGGTGAGGACGAAGCAGTGCTCTCGCAGCCGCTCACCGGATCCCAGACTGGAAGCCTCTGCGAGCGCAACTTCGACATGTGGAGCCTCACCGGCGCCATGACATCGGAGGGCCCTGACCTCAAACTCTGGCCCGACCTCGTGCAGCTCTACCAGAACTTCCACCGCGCCTGGGACCTCGCCGACCAGGTGGGGGCCAGCCTCGACTACGGCCTGCCGCTGACGGTCCACGCCTGGTGCGGCTCGAAGGCGCTGCTCTGCGACGCCTCCGGCCAGACCGAGTTCGCCTTCTACCGCGGTACCACTGATAACGACCCCGTCGACAGGCCTTACATCGCCCTCGGTCACCCCAACAGCGCCATCGGCGCCAAGGGCACCCCCGACAACAAGGAGTACCACGAGTTCGGCCACGCCTTCTTCACCGACTTCTTCGGGAACAGCGTGCCGCGCGACTCCGCAGACCGCAACCACGGTGGCTACTACAACAACGGGACGACCGTTGACTCCTACGTGGAGGGCTTCGCCGAGTTTTACTCGATGATGGTCTCCAAGCACGTTGACCAGGACCCCGCAGCGCACCGCTACCGCATCGGCGCTGAGTATGACCTTGAGGTGGACCACCGCCCCTGGGAGGCCTCCGGCTGGTGGGAAGAGTTCACGCTGGCCGGCCTCCTGCTCGACTTCGAAGACGGCGGCACCGACTACCGCCCCGCCCTGTCGGCCTCCGCTCTCACCATCCACCAGACCAAGCAGGTCGCCACGCCGTCCGGCGTCTTCGCCACGGGCAAGGTCCGCAACGGCAGCGGGGCGACCCTGGACAACGTGCAGGTGACCGTGCGGCTGCTCGCAAAAGACGGCGCGCCCGTCTTCACGCAGACGACCGCCGTGCTCCCCAAGACCCTCAAGCCCGGCGTCGACGGCGTGTTCTACGTCGCCGCGCCCCCGGGCACCGTGTTCTCTGACATCGTGGTCGAACCCGGCGCAGCCGGCACGGCCGACGATGACCCCATCGACGCCACGCTCAAGGACGTCCTGGCGGCGCTGCAGACAGGCCCGGACGGACGCGTCTCCAGCGTCGCAGAGCTCTACCGCGCGCTGTCTGACTACTTTGTCGGCCACGACCGCAACGGCGACGGCGCCACCGACGCCACGCAGCCCCAGGTCGACAAGGTGTTCCTGGCGCACGGCCTGTTTGCCGACGCCGATGGTGACATGCGCTATGACCCTGCCAGAGACGGCGCGATCGGCCTCACGAGCCACCCGGCCCGCAAGGTGGGCACGCTCTCTTACCCGGCGGCGCTGCCCCGCCACGACGCCCCGCCCGTGCCCGGCTCGCTGATCACGGTGGACGCCGGCGATGTGCCCACGGACGCCATCGTGCAGATCGAGTACCCGGCAGGCCTGGAATACCGGTCGTACGCCTACGTCGTGCCCGCGGGCGCAGAGTCGCCCGTAGAGGTCGCCGCGCCAGCCGAAGGCCAGGGTGCGGTCATCACCGTGATCGCCCTGCCCGAGGGCCAGATGCCCGCCGTGGCCCTGCGTATCTCGGGCGATGACTTCCACACCCGGCTGTCCGAGGACCCGGCGCGGCCCGCCATCGCGCCCACCAAGGTGGAGTCCGTGCCGGGCAGCCCGTTCGCTGCGGGCTCGACGGGTACGGGCGGCCCCGGCTCGACGGGCACGGGCGGCACGGGCAGCGCGAGCCCAGCAGGCGGGCCGGACGTCCCAGGCGCCGACGGCGGCTCGCCCGACGGTCAGCCAGACGTCCAGGGCCACATAGTCGAACCCACAGGGGAGCCTGGCGGTATCGAACTGGCCTGGATCATCATGGGCGCCGTCGCCCTAGGCGGCGTCATCATCGTCATCGCCACCCTCGGCCTCTCCTCCCGCAAGCGCAAGCCCAAAGGCGGGGGAGGGACCGGTGACTCAACAGCCGCAGGCGCCTCGGACAGTCCCGGCGACAAGCCCGCCACGGACGGGACTGGAGCCAAGCCCGTCGCAGGCACCTCGGGCAGTCGCGGTGACAAGTCAGCCGCTGACAGCCCTAGCGACGACGCCATGAAGCCCGCGGCGTAGGCTGCGCGGTCCGGCAGCGGCCCGGACGGGACAGGCGAGGACGCCCTGAATCCTGCAGCGTAGGCGCCGGTCATCCCGATTCACGCCATGATCCGCGCCGCTGCCATGACGCCCGCGGCGCAAGGACTCGCTCTTCAGGAGTTGACTCCCGGACCCTAAGACGGTTTACGTCGACTCCGGACGAGGCCGAGGAATAGAAGATAGTTTCCGACCATGGCGATCTGGTCAGGTTCTAGGTTCCATCCAAGATCCTTGGCCCGACTCTGAATCTGGCCGACCGTTGCGCTCCCCTGGGAAGAGAGGATGAGGTCGACTTTCGCCGCTGCGGAGAGGAGTCTTTGGTCACGCGCTACATCGTGATCACCGATCTTTTTCAGGGTTTCAAGGGCTATCTGAGCGTCCGGCTCGCTGAGCCAGGGATCCTCGCTCACGCCATCGTCCAGTTGGAAATCGTGCCTAGTCATTTCTCCGTAGACATCGTGGGCTCCCAACGGAGTGGCCTTGTGTCTCACAAGCCCCGAAGCCACAAGACTTTCGAGTTCCGACGAGATCTTTTCGCTGTACGGGCCATAATAGTGAGCCCTATACCCGAACTCCAGCTTCCGCAGGCGTGCCAGGAAGTAGAGCCGCTTTTGCAGCATGGTCTTGCCCTGCAGAGGCTTTCCCTCGCCTTTCAGGAGAAGCAGTATCGCTTGACTGATGTTCATCCCGGCCCCTCAATCAGTCCGTGAGTATCGCCATGATCTTCCGCTTCCCAGACTCCGAACGTACACCTTCCCCCCGCCGGTCGCGCGTAGGGGCTATGACATGCAGCCTTTCCGTCCCAAATACGTCTTGACGAAGGCTCAGTAAATCCTCGTACGCGTCGAGCGAGCGTACCGATCCATCTCGTGTCCTCACCAGTATCGCCTCAGGATCAACTTTTCCCGTGGCGCTGTATGCAGGGTTCTTGATCTTTTTCGGATACACGATGACCGCCCAGGGTTCGATCTTAAGCATTTTGGCTATTGTCTCCTCCCGATCTCCGAGACCGCGGGAGTCGTCTTTCAGCCTCTTCAACGCAATCAGATTCCGCGCATCAGCAGGTGCCGCCTCACTCAATGACACTACAGCGATTTCTTTGAACAAGTCTCTGTTGCGAAGGCGCCCGAAGATCGCTCCACCACGTCCGCCACTCTCAACGACTGACTTGCTGAGCGTGTCGTCGTCGCTGGACAAGTAGGTTTCGGTAAAGTCTGACGAGCCATCGTAAGCGTAGACCGCCTTCACATTCGCGTTGCCATCGTTGATGGATAGGTTGAGGCCGCGCACGATCATGGTGTCGGTAATCAGCCGGACTCGGTGCGCGTACACTTGTTGTGTCATGTGCCATTTGGCAAGGATCATCTGCTCAAGGGCGAACCGTCCATTTTCATGAATGCCAAGAAATGTCTGTCCGCGATCTGGTATCACAACCGCCGAGTTTACTAGTTTGTCAACATCGCATTGTCCGTATCGGACACCGGCGAAATAGTTGTCACGCATCAGATAGTCCAGTTTGTCGGCATCGAATGCACTGCTAACGATGTCGCTCTTGAAGTCTCTAAGAGACTATCTCAATAACCCGCTGATGAACCTCTTGGCGGCGTAGACCGGGGAACCCGAGTGTGGCCTCCATGCAAGGAGGCTGCACATGGACAAGCGA
>CAYWBD010000411.1:0-2659 GCA_964456315.1 uncultured Thermoflexus sp. | reverse complement strand
AGAAGCAGTCCTGATTCCGAAGCCCGGAGCCCATTCCTTCATTCCCTCTCCCCTTGCGGGAGAGGGTCAGGGTGAGGGGTCAATTAGGAGCTCCACATCGGAGACTGGCCTCTAGGGGAAAGTGGGTTGGTCGCTCAGCTTTCCCGTTGGACTGACGGCCCCAGGGTTGAGTAGCTGCGAAGGCGCGATTGCAACTCGCGCCGACTTCGCTGCCGGATCACCGGGTAGCTTGACCAGGACGTGGTCTCCGGGCGCGAGGTCGGCCTGGCCGGCGTCCACGAACACTATCGGGCTGTTCCTGGACAGCCGCACGCCTGCCACGTGAGGCACGGCCTCCATCAAGGCAATGTGCCCACAAGGCGCGGCCAGGGCTCCGTCATCAAGCTGGGTCGCCTGACGCTGGGACTGCGGCCGGGGACGGTGCAGCGACGCTGACGTACGGGAGGTCCAGCATCATGACCTCCAGCGCCAGCCGAGGGATGGCGTTGGCCTCCAGCGCGCGCCGGGTGTCGGCGATGGACGCGGCTGCAGCAGTGATGGCTGCGTCGTCCAGCGCCGCACCGAGAGCCTTCAACAGGGGCAGGCGGTCCTGGTTGATGACCAGGCTGTCGAGCCCGCAGCGCGCCACCGCCACATCGCGCCACCACTCGAGCCACAGGTCCAGCTCGGCAAGCACGTCCTCGCGCCCCCGCCTGAATGCGAGGGACAACTGTCCGGCGTACTGGAACCGGGCCTCCAGGTCCCCCGAGAGGGCGTCCACGACGCGCTGGACGGCCTGCGTGTGCCGTTCCAGCAGCGCCGGGTCGTGGAGCGCAGCGACCGCCCACCCGGGACGGCCTCGGGCGAGCCTGCCGAGCATGGCGGCTAAAGCGGGTTCTGCCTGGAAACGTTCGACCAGTGCGCGCTCGATGGCCTCGGCGGAGACCGGACGGAGATCCAGCACGTGGCAGCGGGAGACGATGGTCGGCAGCAGTGCTGCGGCTGACGTGGCGATGAGGAGGATGAGCACGTCAGGCGCAGGCTCTTCCAGTGTTTTGAGAAGGGTGTTGGCGGCGTCGGGGCTCATAAGCTCCGCACCGTCAATGATGAACACGCGGTGCCCGCCCTCGAAAGACTTCAGGGACGCATCTTTCTGGAGGTCGACGATGTGGCCGCGCCGGATGAGTTTGTGGCGGACAGTTTCCTCGTCGTCCTTCTCTTTATCCTTGCGGACAGGCGTGTCGACGGTGATCACGCGGACATCGGCGTGGTGGCCGCGGGCTATGCGCAGACACGGCGAGCACGCTCCGCAGGGGCGCTCTTGAGCGGCGCAGTCCGGGCCAGGCGCGGCAGATTCCGGCGCAGGACCGAGCAGGCCCATAGCGGGCCGGCAGTTGACGGCGCGTGCCAGGTCAAGCGCGAGCGTCTTCCGCCCGGTCTGCGGGGCTCCGGTGATCAGGTAGGCGTGCGAGAGCCGCCCCGCCGCCAGCGCGCCCAGCAGGAGCCGCGTCGCGCCCGGGTGCCCGAACGTGGCCCAGCCTGCGGGGAGGTTGCTGATGCCGGCGATCATTGCGTCGAGTGGTGCCAGAGGAACTGGCCTCTATGCGGCCACTGAAGTTTTCGACGTGCGCTTGGGCGCAGTGCGTCGGGAGTCGCGAGATCCGACCGCACGCCCACCTTCTCTTCTTCGCCCCCGAACCGCCTGGCGGGTAATTGCTGGTCCCGGTACATTTGCCCCGTGCTCGAGCGCGCTCTCTATGTACTCGGTCAGCACCTCATCCAGCTCGGCGATGGCTTCCTGGCGCGTCGCGCCTTGGGCTCTGCAACCCAGCAGTTCTCGGACCGATGCGACATAGACAACCGAATCGTCACGTAGTCGCTCGACTTCCAGGTCCACGGCGTAGGGCTGCTTCGCAAGTTGCGCCGCTTTACGCCTCAGTGCAATGGTGGTCATGGTCGGCTCCGTTATCCCCTGGCCAGCACCAGATCGATCAACTTGACGGCATCGCGGACGTACCCCGGGCTGAACGGTTTGTGATTGGGGATTGTGCCCCTCATGAACTTGAGAACAGGGTGGGTAGCGAACGAATGTCTGGTATGCCTCGTGATCACGAACCCGTAGCTCAAGTATAGGCGTTCGAGGTCACGCAGCGAGAAGTTGCCAGGCGCACGGCGTGCCCGGTCCAGAAGGTCGTCGCGGGGAGGCGGCATGGAGATGGACGGGGCCCTTCGCTCCGCTCAGGGTGACAACCCGGCGCCTCACACCACGCTGGTTGCCAGCAGGTCAGCGTAGGTCTCGCGGCGCCGGATGAGCCGGGACGAGCCGTCCTTGACCAGCACGATGGCCGGCCGCGCCGCCATGTTGTAGTTGGAGGCCATCGGCACGCAGTAGGCGCCCGATGCGGGCAGCGCCAGCAGGTCGCCGGTCTTCGGCTCGGGCACCATGACGTCCCTGGCGAGCACATCCCCGGACTCGCAGTACTTGCCTGCGATGGTGACCTTCGAAGTCGCCGCGGCCGCAGGGCGCGTGACGTTGCTCACCGTGTACTGCGCGCCGTAGAGCGCGGGACGGATGTTGTCCCCCATGCCGCCGTCCACTGAGACGTACGTGCGCACGCCGGGGACCTCCTTGATGCCACCCACGGTGTACACGGCGACCCCGGCCCGGCCGACGATGGCG
>CAYWBD010000410.1:0-7809 GCA_964456315.1 uncultured Thermoflexus sp. | reverse complement strand
CGTTGTTCGGCCCGATATCCACATCCTGATCCGGCCCTGCGTTTGCCACGGGCGGCAGGTTGACAAGCGTTAGCGTCCCCTGCGCAAAGCTGGGCAGCAGGTCAACGCCGGGGCCGGGCCTGTCCACACCTCCGTAGATTGCGCGGAGGTCCTGAACGCCGACCGCGCCCCAGCCCAGGCCAGGCGTCCAGTTGGTCACGAAAGTACCGTCACCGTCAGCGTCGGTGTCCGAACCTACGGAAATCCCGTTCACAAGGAAGTTCACAGAGCCCGCGCCGGGGCCAAGGACATCTGTGTCCGTCGAGGTGTCCTTCACGGTGGCGGCGAGGTGGATGGGCACGTTCACTGCGCTCGTCACGCCATTTCCTGCACTGATCATCGTCTGCGTCGGGTCGCCGGTGACCGGAGGCGCTCCTGTATTCAGCGTGACCGACTCCGAGCGGGTCACGGCGGAGTTCTTCTGCGACCTGGCAGTGACCGTGTAGATGACAGACAGGTTTCCGGGTAGGTCAGCGGGCGCGTTGACGTTGAGCCCGGTTGTGCCGGCCTCGCCGATGGCTACCGTCAGAGTGGCGCTGCCTAACGTCGCAGTCCAGCCGAGCGCGCCGCCTGTGATGAAGAGGTCGTATGTGTCATCCTCGGCGCCGGTGTTAGACACCGTTACGGTAAACGCGGCGGTCTGCGCGTCGGGCAGCGCGGGCAGGAGCGCCTGCTGGCCCGGCGTCACGCTGAGCGTCATGCCAAGCTCGCCGAAGCAGCCGAGGGCGATGGTCGGCCACATCGTGCTGACGAAGGGCGCGGCCGCGCCGGTGTACCTCAAGGCAAACGGGCCGTCCTGCACATTCCTGGGAAGACGGCCGTCCGGACCGTAGCCGATCTGATGGTGGATGAGCCAGTCGATGCCCGTGACCACCTGCGGGTGGAAGCGGCTGACTCCTGCCACGCAAAGTGCGTAGACGGACTGGCCGGTGGCAAACGAGCTGGACCAGCGGTAGCTGGTGTGTTCCGTCCAGCCGCCGTCCGTCAGCTGGCTGGCGAGTATCCCGTCCCGCAGGCCGGTGACCAGCGGGTCTCCCCTGGGCACGCCGCCTTCGACCAGGCCGATCAGCTTGAGCGCCTGGTCCTGGTTGTAGCCGGAGTCGATGGGCGCGGTCTTCAGCCACGCCAGCGCTTTGTCCAGGGCGGTCTGGTAGCGGGCCTTGGTCGCCGGGTCCACGCGCCGCATCGCCTGCATTAGGGCGAACGCCATGTGCGTGGTCGGTTCGATGTCGCCCTGGTTGGTCGGCGGGCCACCGTGGTCAAGCACCCAGCGGCCGTTAGTCTCCTGGCGGCCGAGCATGGCCTCGACGCCCTTGATCATGGTCGCCGACTTGTCGGTGCTCACGAACCGGTCGTACATCGCCAACCCGAACAGCGAGTGGCTTGTGTTCATGGTGTGGAAGCTGCCGCCCGCGCCCTGGGTCGGCGGGTGCGGCCACAAACCGTCGCTCGTCCGTTGGTACGTCGCGACGAACTCGGCCAGCCAGCGGACGCCATCCACCGCATCGGTGTCCACCTGGAAGCCCGTAGACGTGCTGATCGACAGCGCGTGCAGCACGTCGCCCTGGGTGTGACAGGCGACACAGCCGAGCTCGTTGATGGACTTGTTCTTGACGACCGGAGTGAGCCAGTCCACTCCGGCCTGGCCGGCCTGCTGACGCGTGACCTTTTCCGTCTTGTCCACCATGACGAACGTTTCGACGTTCTGGCCAGTGTTACGCGCCACATCTACCGACCGCGCGCAGAATGGGGTGCTGCCGGGGCTGTTGAAGATGAACGGGCCGCTGTAGCTGTTCCAGGTGCTGCAGAAGTTCGTGCTCCACTCGACGCGCGCCACGCCGGAGCCGCCCGGGTTGTCCGTGCCGGTCAGGGTCACAAGCACGTCTGAGTTGAACCAGCCGTCGGGCAGCTCCGGAGTCAGCGCGAATACGCGCAGTTCGGCCAGCCCCAGGTGCGTCCCGCCGTAGTTGTTTTTCGCGAGCAGCCTCACGTACTTCGCGGACGCCAGCGGGAACCAGAAGTGCTGCCAGTCCGAAATGTTCTGCGCCCTGCCGGACATTACGGTCGTGAAGGCCGAGTCGTCTGCGGTGGTGTCCGAAAGTTGCAGCTCGAAGTCCTTGATGACCGTCCCGTCGACAGGATCCTGCGACGAGAACGCGAAGCCCCGGACCAGGTGGCTCTGGCCGCCCTGGAGCAGCACCTTCAGCCACTGGTCAGCGATCTGGCCGTCGGCGGTCCGCCACGCCGTGGCGCCCGCTGTGTCGAAGTCGAACGCCTTGCCCGCGACGTTCGCCGCACCGCGCTCGCTCGACGCGCCTATCGCGCCGCCCGGGCCAATGTCCGCGGTGGCGATCACCTGGAAAATGCTGGTCGAGACGTAGCTCGGCCCGCGGGCATTGAGCGGCGCGTACTTCACGTAGCGGGCCTGAACCGGGCCGCCCGGGAACACGAACTCCTGCAGAGCACCGTTGTCCGCAGCCGTCGCGGAGAGCACCTTGGTGAAGTCCGTGGCGTTCGTACCTGACTTCGACACCCAGACTTCGAAGTCCTTCACGCGCTGGTCGGGGGATCCGTCCGAGCGCGGCTGTACGCGCACCCGGTCTATCGTGTGAACCCGCTGCTCGGCGAGTTCGACTATCACGTACTGACTGGTTGGCGGCGTCGCGGCCCAGGGCAGGCCGACCACCTCGTCCAGCATCTGGTGGGGCTCGTGCCCGCCGCAGCAGTAGCTCGAGTAGCCCACGACCGTCGCGCCTGAGTTGGACGACGCCACGTTGCGCGTCTTCTCGGAGATGGCGACGTTGCGGATGCCCTGGAAGGTGATCGCCGTACTTGGGCCGACGTAGTCGTCGTAGACCGTGACCTGTATGGAGTCCGTCGCGGACGCGCCTTGCGGGTCGGTGATCTTCACGGTGACCGTGTAGACGCCGGCGTTCGTGTAGGCGATCGTCGGGAACGACGCCGACGAGGTCCGGCCGTCGCCGAAGTCCCAGGACCAGGCCATCCCGGTACGGTCAGCGCCGCTGGCGTCAGTCCAATTGAGTGTGAACTCGCCTCCGGTGACGTTTTCGGTTGTGCGGCGGATCATCCGCGCCGGCCCGATGTCGATGGTGGGCGGAGTGTTGTTGACCGCGATCTGCTTGCTGACGGCGCGCAGGACGCCCTGGCTGTCGGTGACCGTCAGCGTGACAGTGAACTCGCCGTCGTCGCCATACGCTTTGAGCGGGTGACGCACGGTGCTCGTCGTCCCGTCGCCAAACGACCAGTGCCATACAAGCAGGCTGTGGTCGCCTGCGGTCGAGAGGTCGGTGAACTGGACGTTCTGGGCTTCGTTCGGGTTGAGCGGCGCCCAGACGAAGTCCGGGTCTGGCGGCGCGAATGCGGTGTAAGAGCGCGTCAGCGTGCGCGCAAGGCCCTCGTCGTCTGTGGCCGTAAGGGCGACGTTGTAGTCGCCCGGCGCGGGGAAGACGTGGAACGGGTCGCGCTCAGGGGCAAGCGGCGAGCCGTCGCCGAAGTCCCAGGCGTAGGACACGATGGCACCGTCGTCGGTCGTGGCGTCCAGGAACTGCGTCTTGATGTCGCCCAACTGCGGCGAGTAGACCCAGAACAGGTGCGTCGAGATGAGGGTCGATCCCCAGGCGTTCTTCAGCAGCAGCCGGACGTATCGCGCCTGCGTGGACGGGAAGGAGAAGTTTTGCGCGCTGAAGTCGTTGATAAGAGTCCCGGAGACGACCGTGGTGAAGCTCGCGTCGTCCAGGCCCGTGGTGGAGACCTGGACCTCGAAGTCGCGCGGCGACTGGTCCGCGCAGCAGTCCAGCCGCGGCTGGAGGCGCACACGGTCGATCGTCCAGAGCTGAGCCCCTGGGAGGATGACCTTCATCCACTGGTTTGTGTTCTGGCCGTTGGGAGTGATCCAGCCGCGGACGCCGGCATCGGCATCGAGCGCCTGCTCCGGCGGCCAACTGGCGTCGAGGTGGCCGGAGTAGGAGTGGATGACTGCGCCGTCCTGCGGCAGGGTAAACACCTGGAAGTTGCGGATGCTTATGCAGCAGCCGCTGCCGCGGTTGTTCCTGGCGACCAGGCGGACGTACCTGGCCATGGTCAAGTCAGGCAGGCCGAACAGCTGCATGGCGTCGTGCTGCTGCGCCGTGCCTGTGGTGGCGAGGGTGAATGCGCCGGGGTCAGCGGTGGTGTTCGATGTCCAGACCTCGAAGTCCTTGAGGGCTTCGGACCAAGACACCGTCTGGATGCCCACCCCGTAGACCTGCTGGCTTGCCCCGTCTTTGAGCCTTATGACCACTTCCTGGTTGGCGGGCTGCCCGCTCGCGGTGGCGTAGTACCAGTCAGAGTTGCCGTCGAGCAGCTGCAGGGGCTTGTAGCGAGCGAGGTAGTGGCTTGTAGATCTGACGATGCCGCCCTTCCCGTCGACGAGGACCTGGAAGTGGCTCGGGGAAACGACGTTCGACCCGTAGTTGGTCTTCGGCCGCAGCTCGATGAAGTTGGCGGGCACGGGCACGGGGGCCGCGAACTCTTGCTCCATGAAGTTGTTCAACAACGTCCCCGACAGGATGGGCACGTAGGTCACGTTGTCCAGCGACCCGAGGACGTCGAAGTCCTTGATGGACTGTTCAGGGCAGCAGTCCACTCTGGGCGCGAGGCGAACGCCTGTGATGTCGTAGGGGCCGCCGGGCGCGAGCTGGATGCGGACCCACTCGCTGGTGATGGGGAGGTTGCCGCACGTGTGCCAGCCGAGCTCCGGGTAAAAGCTGATCATCTGCTCAGGCGTCCAGCCGTGGCAGGTGCTGCTGACGGCGGCGATGGTGGCGCCGTTTTCCAGGAACGATGGGCTCTGCTCGATTGCAACGTTTACAGGCACGCCCGGGATAGTGATGACGTGCCCGTAGCTGCTCACCGGCACAGCCTGGAACTCTGCGACGCGGATGTGGTCCGGGCTGCCGTAGTTGTTCTTCGCCACGAGCTTGATGAAGCGGGCCCAGAGCGTCCCGCCGGGTGGCGTGAACTCTTGCCACTGGCCGTTGTTCAGGGCTGTGGCGGCCATGGCGAGGGAGAACGCGGCGTCTGCGGTGGTGGTCGTGGACGCCCAGATTTCGAAGTCCTTCACTGCCTCAGGCGACGCGCCGTCCGAGGGCAGCACGCGGAACCTCGCGACGGGCGCGTTCTCGTTGAAGAGGAACGTGGCGTACTGGTTTGCGACTGCGCCCTGCGCGCTGCGCCACCCCGTGCCGGGGACGCCATCGAGCGCCATCTCCGGGCGCGTCCCGAGGTCGAAGAATGAGGAGTACGGCTTCGGGTCCGGGGCCTCCAGCACGCTGAACTCGGGGATGGAGACGCAGCACGCTGCGCCGTAATTGTTCTTTGCGAGGAGCCGGACGTATTTGGCCTGCACCGGGCCGCCGGGGAACAGGAACGTCTGCATCTGGCCGTTGTTCAGGAGCGTCGCGGTCAGGACGGCCGAGGGCCCGAACGAAGCGTCTTCTGGAGTGGTGTTGGAGACCCAGACCTCGAAGTCCCGGACCGCTTCGCCGGCCGTTGGGTCCGGGTTGAGAGCCACGCCGTCTATGAGGTGGCTCTGCGCGTCTTTGAGCAGGTACGTCAGAGTCTGGTTGGTGACCTGGCCGCTCGCAGATGACCAGCTGCCGCGGTCGCCGAGCTGGCCGTCCATGATGAGGTTGGGCCGGTAGTCGGAGCGGTAGTGGCTTGTGGCCGAGACTACGCCGCCCTTGCCTTGCGCGATCACCTGGAAGTGGTTCGCCGAGATGTAATCGTCGCTGTAGTTGTTCTTGACGAAGAGCTCGACGTAGTTCGCCAGCACGGGCGACGCGAAGCTGAATTCCTGCTCCAGGAAGCTGGCCAGCAGCGTGCCGGAGAAGGCGGTCGTGTAGGTGACGCCGTCGAGGGAAGTCCGGACCTCAAACTCCTTGATCTGCTGGCCCGGCCCGTAATCGGCCCGGGGCGCCAGACGGAACCCGGTCAGCGTGTACGGGCCGCCTTCAGCGAGCCGGACACGGACGTACTGGTCCCTCGTGAAGAACTGGCAGGTGTGCCAGCCCTCTTCCTGGTAGAGCGAGATGAGATCCTGCGGCTCCCAGCCGAAGCACGTGCTGCTGACGTCTGCGATTGTGGCGCCGTTGTCGAGGAGCGACGGGCTCTGGTCAGCGAGGATGTTGCGGGGGCTGCCGGCCAGCGAAAGGACCTGGGGGTGGCTCGCCGCCGTGAAGACCTGGAATGTGGCGACGCGGATGCCGGTGGTGCTGCCCCAGTTGTTCTTCGCCACGAGGCGGACGAACTTCGCCCGCACCGCACCGCCCGGGAATGAGAACACCTGCGACAGGCTGTTGTTCTGCACCGTGCCGCTGACGGCAGGCAGGAACGCGGAGTCGTGGTCGGTCGTGTCCGAGTAGAGGACGTCGAAGTCTTTGATTGCGTCGGGCGTCGCACCCGCCCAGGGGTGCAGGAGCACACGGTCTATGACCGGCTCGCCGGCGAGCCTGAGCGTCACGTACTCGTTGGACACGCGGTCCTGCGCCGTGACCCACGCGGTGCTCGTGTTGCTGTCCAGAATCAGCTCCGGACGGTTGTTTGCGTCCCAATGAGAGGAGTGGGAGCGAACACCAGGCAGGGCAGGGTCCAGGACCTCAACGCTGTAGATGGAGATACAGCATGTTGAGCCGTAGTTGTTCTTGAAGAAAAACTGGACGTATTTCGCCGCCACAGCCGACGGCAACAAGAAGTCCTGGACCGAGAAGTTGTTCTGCGCCGTCCCGTTGAATACTGTCGTGAACGCGGCCGTGTCGAGCGACGTGGTGGAAGTGCGGACCTCGAACTCCCGCGCAGACTGGTCGAAGGCGACGTTGAGGATGCGGAAGCGGTCAAAGGTCCGGACCTGCCCGCCCGCGAACTGGATGGTGATGGACTGGTCCGTGGTCTGACCGTTTCCCGAGGCCCAGCGGGTGTCCGTGCGGTCGTCGAGCACTTGACCGGGGTGGTAGGTGCCGGCGTCGTACTGGCTGGTGAACGCCGCGATGGACGCGCCCTGGGACACGCTGGCCATGTTGTTCCGGGAGACGGCCTCGTTGAACGAGTCGCCGGCGACCGTGAACTGCGTGACCGGCCGCGCGATCACCTGCACGACCGCGGTGAACTGCATCGCGGCGCCCTGGTTGTCGGTGACAGTGAGGGAGACCGTCTTCGGGCCGCCGGTGGCGTAGGTGTGCAGCGGGTGCTGCTGCGTGCTGGTCTGGCCGTCGCCGAAGTCCCAGAGCCGGGCGACTACCGCGCCGTCGGGGTCCGACGAGCCGTCAGTGAACTGCACGGGGTCGCCAGCGACGGGTGAGGCCGGGTTGAGCGTGAACGAGGCCACGGGCCGCATCGTCACCTGGTAGCCGGTGCGCGTGAAGGTGTCAGTGGCGGCTGCGCCGTCGGTGACGGTCAGGCTGACGGGGAACGAGCCCGAGGCGAGGTAGGTGTGCGTGGGGTGCTGGAGCAGGCTGACCCCAAGGTCGCCGAAGTCCCAGGCCCAGGACGTGATAGGGGCGCCTCCTACCGTAGCGAGCGTCGAGAGGTCGGTGAAGGTGACGGTCTCGCCGACGATGCCGACGGCCTGGCTTATGGAGAAATTAGCGCTGAGCGGGCGGCCGAACTTGATCCAGAGCCGCAGCGCCTTCGTCCCGGGTGCGGCGAAGGCGACGTTGTGGGACGGGAAGCGGCGCATGTCCAGGGCCGTGCCCGCGGCGATGTCTGTGACGAGCA
>CAYWBD010000409.1:0-9617 GCA_964456315.1 uncultured Thermoflexus sp. | reverse complement strand
TGCCCGCTGGTGCCCCAACGCCGACTCCTGCACCGCCCCGGCGCGTCCCGGATGAGGTCGCCAACGAGGTGCTGCCTTTTGTTTTCTATGTGGAGACCCTGGCTACTACGAGCCTGGGGCTAGACGGGTGGGCGTCCACTGTGGCATGTGTTCCCAACACCGTGTTCAAGCGGGGCATGAAGCTGGTCTGGAGGTTCGAGGTAGTTGACACTTCGACGGGGAAACGGGTCACAGACTTGGATGGGGCGACGGTCAAGATCAAGCTGCCGCATGGCGAGGAGTTGACGGCGCGGTACTCCATGCGGGGAGGCGTAGGGCCCTGGACTTGGGCGTCAGGTTGGAACATCCCGTTCGACTACCCCTTGGGGGCCTTCGATTATCAGCTCGTCGTTACCTCCAAGGACGGGCGCACGGGCAACTTCGACCAGGATAAGGTGGCTCTTGTCCGCCCAGCGACGGCTTCAGCCGCAGGCATTGACAGCCGGGTTCAGATCATTAACTAGGGCCCACTGAGCGATGGCGGCGCGGCCTCTCAAGGCCGCGCCGCACGGGGAGAAGACTTGCCTTGAGTATCAGGATCGCCGCTTCGGCCGCCAGGCGGCGGCTGGCCAGCATGGGCTACAGCTCACTGCTTCTAGCTGCGTTGGTACTCGTGGCGGGGTGTAGCAGCCAGCCTCCAATTGGCAGCAACCCCACTGCCGGCGTGCCTGCACCTACGGTGACCCCGCCGGCCACGGCGCCGGCGCCGGCGCCCACAGTTACACCGGTTCCTTTGAAGTTGCTGAAGACAAGCCCGGAAACTGGGCCTGTGGGCACCCCATTCACAGTCAGTGGCGAAGGGCTGCCCGCCGGCAAGGAGGTGCAGTTTGTCTGGGTGACCTGGGACGGCGCCTATGCGACCAAGGTCACCCCTAATAATGTCCGATTCGAGGAGCGCAAGTTTGTGGTGAAGCGGGTCCCCATGAAAAGCGTGGTGGCCACTGCCCAGGGACAGGTGTCGGTGGACCTCATCGCCCCGGAAGACTTCGGGGAGACCCACGACATCTACGCCGTGGTGGATGGGATAGATGTGGGCAAAGCCGGGTTCCGCGTCGTCCGCAACGCCACCATAACCCCCACCAGCGGCGCCGTGGGCACCCTCATCACCATAACCGTGAAGGGCATTGCAACTGGCCCCTTCGTCAATACCATGGCCCTCATGTACGACAACAAATACACCGGCTTCGTGTCAGCGGTCACCACCCGTGGCAGCGCCACCTTCCAGATACGAGCAGCCGGTCCCGTGGGACAGCACATCATTAAACTCATGCCGGCCAGCCCAGGGGTGCCCTTTCTCAATGTGCAGCAATCAGGAGCGAGGGGCGTCCCCAACTTGGTCATGCCGTTCACCTTCAACGTCACTGAAGGCTCGCCGCTCCCGTCTCCGAGCATCGAGTGGCCAGACCCCAGCCGTGTAGCCACGGTCGGTGATGCCATCCCCACGACCGCCGTGTCGCCGGGCATCTCGGCCAGGCTTGAGCCCGCCACCGGCCCAACATTGACCCAAACCACTCTGCGGGCCAGCGGCCTGCCCCCTAATACCGAGGTAGAGCTGCTCTGGGTGACCGGCCGGGGAAGCACTGCAGCAGGGATTGAGAAGTATCTGGTTGAGGTGCCGATCCGAAAGGCTACCAGTGGCCCGGATGGCTCGTTGACCGCTCCGTTCCAGATCACCGACGACCGGGGTGGCTGGCAAGCTATGAAGGTGGTACAGGGCGATAAAACGTTAGCCGCGATCCCCTTCTACCTGGACCGCAGCATCGTGGGGGTTACCCCTCAGCGGGTGAAGGTTGGCGAGACCTTTACGGTAAACATCAAGGGCGCTGGCTGGACGGAGTTGGACAAGGGCGTAGCCGTGACCTACGACAATGGTTACATCGGCTACGCATGTGGCGTAACCAGCAGCGGTGATATCACAATCTACCTGGTGGCCACGGGGGAGCCGGGAATCCACCTTGTTGACCTGTACCCCATGATTTACCACGATAAGAACGACGTTGTACCGGAGTACTGGAACTACCAACTGCCCCAGTTGACGGCCCTGGAGGATCACCCAGGCTTGGGGTCGGGCTATAACCTGCCCATCATTCGCATGGCGGTGGAGATAGTGGAGTAGGACACGACACGAAAAGACAAACAGTTACGAGACCGCTTCTGTCGCTCTGTTGGGCGCTGCCCCTGTTCGCTGCGGTGTGGGCTGGGGCTGGCTGCACGAGTGGCAGCCAGCCAGCCCCACGACCCATTCCGACGCCCACAGCTCGCATACTCGACCCGGCACTGGTAGCGACGGGGAACGCTATCGCCGAAAGGTACGGGTGCCTGGTCTGCCACTCGGCAGATGGGTTCCCCACGTTCGGGCCGACCTGGAAGGGTCTTTTTGGTAGCACGCGCACTTTTGACGACGGCACCACATTGGTGGCCGACGATGCCTACCTTGCCGAGTCCATCAGGAGCCCTACGGATAAAGTGGTCGAGGGGTTCGCACCATTCATGCCGCCTCAGATACCGGTCGCCCACGAGGAGATTGGGGCCATCATCGCCTACATCGAAAGCCTCAGGTAAAAGTGGATAGCAAGCAGTTACACCCTGGAAAGGGGACATACGCGATGTGCCTATCGGGCTGGGCTGGAAGCCCTATGACAACGGCGTGGCCCTGACCGGCGACAACGCCTACATAGGCTTCGCCTGCGGCTTCAACAGCAGGGGAGATGTCACCGTCCCCCTAGTTGCGACCGGCGAGCCCGGCATCCACCTGATAGACCTTTACCCGATGCTCTACCAGGGCCACGGCAAGCCCCCGTGGGGATACCAGTTCCCGTACCTCACCTACCCCGAAGACTTCCCAGGCCTCGACCTGGGCTACAACCTGCCGGCGCTACGGCTGGCCATAGAGATAGTGGAGTAGACATCACGGGGCCAAGACCGTGGCGGGGCCCTCCTGACCGGGACAACTAGACGTGCGGCGCACCGGTGGTGCGCCGCAACGTGTTAATTCGCGGTCCCGATGTCCCTCGCGGCGCCAACACGGGCTGACCGTCTCGGCCGGGCATTGGCGGAGGCTGGCCGCCCTAGGAGCGGCCTTTCCGCGTCTTACACCCCGTTCTCACCCGGTTGGGGGCGCGGTCGGCGAATAGACCCGAGCGGTCCTAGTCGGTGAGGTGCCGCTCGGACTTGCGGGCCACATGGGCCAGAGCGGTCTGGGTGATTTTCCTCATCCCGGACGCACACGGCCAGGAAGTGTTGACCAAGGTCCGTCCTGATGTGCCGCCATGGCCTGGTCGGCCGCACCGGGACGCGGCCAATTCTTGGCGCGCGCCGGCCAGCCGGTTCACGTCCGCCTCATACCTCCGGGTCTCAATTACATGCGGCCCTCATGAGGTGGGACAACGCTGAGGCTGTTGAGCCGCCTGGGCGCGGGTTGGTCCGGCGTCCACACCCGAGGTTGAGAACACCACTGTGCAGTTCACGGAGGACCGCATGGACGGACGTTTCGATGTTGCGGTGATAGGCGGGGGAGTGGTGGGCTGCGCCATCGCCCGCGAGCTGACACGCTACTCAGTGAAAGTTGCCCTCCTTGAGCGGCAGGCGGATGTCGCCAGAGGGACGAGCAGCAAGAATTCCGGCGTGGTGCACACCGGTTTCAATGTGCCGCCCGGCTCGCTCAAAGCGCGGCTCAATGTGGCGGGCGCGGCGATGTTCGAAGACGTCTGTCGCGAGCTCGATGTCCCGTTCAAGCGGGTCGGAAAGCTTGTCATAGCCCTGGAAGAAGAGCAGCTGGTAGATCTGCGGGCGCTGGAGGCCAGCGGCCGGCAGAACGGCGTCCCGTCACTGGAGATCATCGGCCGGGATGAAATCAAGCGTCTTGAGCCGGGGATTTCTGGCTTCGCGGCGCTCCACGCCCCGACTGCCGCGATCACGTGCCCCTATTCGTTGACGATCGCACTGGCGGAGTGCGCGGCCGCCAACGGCGCGCAGGTCCAGCTTGAGTCGCCCGTCACCGCCATCAAACGCGAGGACTGGGGGTTCGCTCTCACGACACCCCGCGGTCCGGTGCACGCGAGCCTGGTCATCAACTCGGCCGGCCTTGAAGCTGACCGTGTCGCAGAGATGGCGGGAGTGCATAGGTGGCGCATCTACCCTTGCCGCGGCGAGTACGCAATCTTGGACCGTTCGAAGGGCGGGTTGATCAGTCGCATGGTGTACCCCGTCCCGCCCCGCGGCGGGCCGGGACTGGGGATACACCTCACTCCCACCGTAGACGGCAACATCCTCATCGGGCCAAGCGCGGAGTACATCCCTGACGTGGAAGACACCCGGACCACCATCGAAGTCCGCAGGCAGATGCTCAGGGAGGCGGCTGCGCTGCTGCCCGGGATCTCGGCCTCGGACGTGATCGCGGCGTACTCGGGTGTCCGGCCCAAGCTGACGCCAGAGGGTGTTGGCGGGTCCGCTGACTTTGTGATTGAGGAGGCGCCGGAGGCCCTGGGCATGCTGCACCTGGTCGGCATCGAGTCGCCGGGCCTCACCGCGGCACCCGCCATCGCGGTGGAAGTGGCTGCTTGGGTGGCTTCACGGACTGGACGTGCAACAGGGCCGCGCTCTGTCAACGGGTGGCGCCGCCCGGTCCGGTTCCGCGAGAGCGGGCCCGCCGAGCGGGCGCAGTTGATCGAATCAGACCCTGACTACGGACGAGTCGTATGCCGCTGCGAGCTCGTCACGAAGCGGGAAGTCCTGGACGCGGCGCGGAACAAACTGGGCGCCATCTCGCTGACGGCGCTGAAGTACAGGTCGCGGGCGATGATGGGCCGTTGTCAGGGGGGGTTCTGCGGGCCACGCATTGTTGAGCTGCTGGTCCAGGAAGGTATCCCGCCCGAGGAGATCACACTCCGCGGAGGCGAGTCCTGGCTATTCGCAGGCACAAGCAAGGGCCTCCGCGCTGGGAGCCGGGAAGGAGATGCGGAGATGGAGGCCGTCCCGCAATGATCCGCGCAGAACGCGCCGACGTGACGGTAATTGGGGGAGGGCCCGCAGGCCTATCGGCGGCAATAGCGGCCCGTGCGGCTGGAGCACGTCGCGTCCTGTTGCTGGAGCGGGACACGCGCCTGGGCGGCATTCTCAACCAGTGCATCCACGACGGTTTCGGCACGAAGGTGTTCAAAGAGGCTTTCACGGGGCCGGAATACGCGGCCATATACGAGAAGAAGGCCCGCGAAGCGGGTACCGAAGTCTGGCTGGAATCCACCGTTACGGACGTGACTCGCGAACGGGAGATCACGGTCTGTTCCCCGAAGGGTATCGTCCGGGTGGAGACGGGCGCCCTTGTCCTGGCGATGGGTTGTCGGGAACGTGCCAGGGGCGCGGTCGGGATCCCTGGGACCCGGCCGGCAGGGATCATGACGGCGGGCGCCGCGCAGTACTACATGAACCTCAGGAACATCGCCGTGGGACGGAAGGTCGTCATCCTGGGTTCCGGCGATGTGGGTCTGATCATGGCCCGGCGGCTAACACTGGAAGGCGCACAGGTGGTGGGCGTAGCCGAAATCTTGCCGTATCCAAGCGGGCTGGCGCGCAACCTCGTGCAGTGCCTGGATGACTTCGGCATTCCGCTCTACCTGAACACCACGATTGTTGAGATCCACGGCGCGGCGCGCGTCAACGGGGTGACGCTCGCCGAGGTGGACCCGGATGGGACGGAGAGGAGGGAGACTCGCCGGCATGTCGCCTGCGACACCCTGATGCTCTCTGTCGGACTCGTGCCCGAGAACGAACTCTCAGCCCGGGCGGGCGTCGAGCTCAGCCCGGCTACCCGCGGTCCCGTCGTGGATGAGTGGTTTCAGACTTCGGTGCCGGGCGTCTTCGCTTGCGGCAACGTCCTGCAGGTCCACGATGTAGTCGACTATGCCACGCTGGAGGCGGAGAAAGCCGGCCGGGCTGCCGCGCAGTTCGCGGTCGAAGGCAGGCTCGCCCCCGCGACGATACCGGTCCGAGCCGGCGGCGGGCTGCGCTATGTGCTGCCTTTCTGGGTTGGCGGCGTAGACGCGGTGGACTTCACCATGCGCGTGACCCAGCCCGCGCGGGACCGCTCCATCGTTTTCAGTGGCGACGGCCACGAGATCAGGCGTCTCAAGCAGAACGTAGTGACACCGGCTTCGATGGTCAGGGTGAGGCTTAACCGCGGACGCCTGGCGGGGGTGAACCAAGTGCACGTTGAGGTGCAGTGATGAAAGCCGTCGTCACGTGTGTCGTATGCCCGGTGAGCTGCCCGGTCGAAGTCGAGTACCACGAGCACGAGATCGTCGCCATCGACCGTAACCAGTGCAAGCTCGCCCTGGACTACGTGCGGTCCGAGCTTTTCGACCCGCGCAGGACTCTCACGACGAGTGTGGAGGTGGAGGGCGGTGAGATGCCACTCGTGAGCGTGAAAACTGACCGGCCCATCCCGAAAGACCTTGTCGGAAGGGCAGCCGGGGCCGTTGCCGGGGTCCGCGTTAAGGCGCCGGTCAAAATCGGGGACGTGATCATCAAGGACCTCTTCGGCACCGGTGCGGCTCTGGTCGCCACGCGTGACGTCGCCACGCGTCAGGGGTGAATCTCATGGCGCTGCAAGGCGGACGCCGGACCGTACGGGTATTGCGTGCTTGGGACCGAAGATGCTGACCGTTGTTCAGGCCGCTCTGAAAGCGGCCGGGGGTGGGCCATGCCTTATTCGCGGGTAATCGTGCCACTGGACGGGTCGGCGTTGGCCGAGCGTGCGTTGCCGCTTGCGCTGGCCCTGTGCGCAAAGACCGGCGCCTCCCCGGTCCTGCTAACGGTGCTCCCGTCGCCGCTGAGAGCCTGGCACCAGGAAGCGCTGGTCGCGGCCGGGAGCGCACGAGCAAGAGAGCCACAGTCAGAGACGTCCGCATCCAGCACTGCAGGCCGCAGCCGGGGGGCGGACGCGCGCGCGGGAGCCGCGGCGTACTTGGAAGGCCTGCGGATGCTCCCGGGCGCGCTGGTGGTGAACGCCAGCACCGAGGCCACAGAAGGGGACCCTGCATCAGAAATAATCAGGTCCGCCCGCAATGTCAAGGCGGATGTGATTGTCATGGCGACGCGCGGTCGGTCCGGCGTGGTCCGCGGGCTCCTCGGCAGCGTGACAGACCGTGTGACGCTCGGCTCCCCGGTGCCGGTGCTTATCGTCCGGTCTGAAAACGCGCCCTTGTCTATTGAGGCGGCGGGCTCGATTGAGACCGTTGTGACCCCTCTGGACGGTTCAGAACTCGCCGAGACTGCGCTGCGTCACGCCAAGACGGTCGCTGAGGGGTTTGGGGCAAGACTGGTGTTGCTCAGAGTCTTGCCGCCGCCCGGGTTATCGCAGCCCTCGGAGGCGTCCGAGTACCTTGAGCGTGTGGCCGCTCGCCTGGGCGGACTCGCATGTGCGGTCATCACGCGAGCTGCATCGGGTGATCCCCGCGGAGAGATCGTCGCCCTAGCAGAGCAGGAACCGCACTCCATGGTGGTCATGACCACGCGTGGCGCCTCTGGTTTCAGCCGGTGGGTGCGCGGCAGCGTCGCGGACGGCGTTGTCCGGACTGCAGCGGTCCCGACCATGGTGGTGCCACCGGTCGAAGCTCTGCTCGGTCCCTCAATCCACTGACCGCGCTCACAGGTCCTGCCTCTCTGGTCGCCTGGGCGGGGCCGGGCACCATCTGGATTGCCAGCGCCCGTGAACCTGTCATAGGTTAGTCGTTACTCTGCCGGGCAAGTTCCAGTCCACGGCAGGGAAGCCATGGGACGAACGAGGAGCGGGACGCGGCCTTACTTAAGGGACCGCAGCGACCTTTCGGCGCACCACAACAACAGAAGCGGCGGGCAGCATGTGCACGGACGCGCTGGCCAATACCATGTCACGGCCGGCCTGGCGTTTGAACGCTGGAAACTCCGTCTCTTCGCCGAGGGGCACCAGACTGGAGGACCCGTGAGGCTCCAAGGGCGAGTCGCGATCATCACCGGCGGAGGGCGCGGCATCGGGAAGGCGATAGCACTGGCGCTGGCAAGGGAGGGTGCGCGGACCGCGGTGACGGCCCGTTCTCAGGCGGAGATCGATGCTGTGGCGTTGGACATCGGCAGGGCCGGGGGTGAGGCTTTGGCCGTGCGCTGCGATGTTTCGGAACTGCAAGATGTGGTCGACATGGTAGATACCGTGCTAGAGAAGTTCGGCCAGATAGACATCTTGGTCAACAATGCCGCAATCAACCTCCCGACGATAGAAACCGTGGACATGGACCCCGAAGACTGGCGCCGCGTGGTCGATGTGAACCTCACCGGGCCGTTCCTGTGCGCCCGCGCCGTCCTGCCCAACATGATCAGGCGCCGCTCCGGGAAGATCATCAACATCTCGAGCACCGGTGGCCGCCGGGGCGCAAGAGGTCGCGGCCCCTACAGGGCGGCCAAGGCAGGCCTCATCAATTTCACCGAGACCCTGGCGGCTGAGACTCGTCCGTTAGGCATCAGCGTTAACTGCATCTGCCCCGGCGGCGTCGACACCGAGATGATGCGGCAGATCACGCATGGCGGTCCGACCGACAAGCTGATGCGCTCGGAGGAGATCGCCGCCGTCGCCCTGTTCCTGGCAGGCGATGAAAGCTCGGCGATCACCGGCACCTCCATCGATGCCTTTGGGCCTTCCAACCCACTGTTCACCTGACCTCAGAGCCGGTCAATGTCCTGGGCACTGCGGCACTGTTGCCTGACGCGTTGTTTTGATCCAGCAATCCCTGTCGGACTTGAGTTCTCGCCGCTGCGCGCTATCTAGCCCACAGCATTGCGGCCAACCCGAACTGGTATCACGGGGTCAGCTTCGGGGCGGCAGGTGGCTGAAAGCTGGTCGCACCCGCCAGTTCCAGCTCGCGTGCGCGGTGCAACTGACGTAGCGCCCTGGTGAGATCTCCTCCGGCTGCGCCAGCAGCTCGACTTCCTGTTGCAACTGGGAGACCGAGCACGATGGGGTCGCGTGAAGTTGCTCCAGCAGCCAAGCCGCTCTCCATACGGTTATGCGGAACCTGCGTCCTGATGAGCGAGGGAGGCAAACCCACGCCTGTGGTGGAAGCAGGGGGCGGCTCGAAGTTCAAGAGCTGGCTGGATCCCGCTTCGCGCACTATTCCCTCATAGCGTGCCGGCGGTTGAATCGAACCTGTCCAACGGCCGCAGAAGCCGGTAGGGCACCCATCACAGATACTCATGCCGCCAGCGGGAACGTGATGCTCCGAACTCTAAATTTGGGTTGCTCAGCTCCAGCTGAGGGGACTCGAACCAACCCGCCTCCCAAAGTCAGGATGACCATTGCGCCGACCAGGATCGACTACGGGTCCGCCGTCACTGAACGGTCAACGTCTGATGGGTCGCTAGCGCAACACCTCTTGGCGCTCTGTTGTCGTTGAGCAGCACGCACAGCCGTAGCGGAATAGTCTGTACGCGTCCTACTTCTCTCCCGAAGGGAGAGGGGATGACTGAATGGCAGCTAGTGTAGTGGGTCGCAAATGACTGGACATTGTGCCGGGGGGGACTGCACGCTTGCTGCATGCCAAGATCGATAGGCG
>CAYWBD010000408.1:0-5820 GCA_964456315.1 uncultured Thermoflexus sp. | reverse complement strand
GAGGCGTCAACGACCTCGCCGTCCAGCCGCTTCAGCTTGACCGGGATGCGGCCGAACGACGTGTCGACGGCGACGGTCTCCCGCTCTGCCTCGTACCGCTCGACTGCCCGCGTCCGTATGCCTAGCGTGGAGGTCTCCTTGAGAATGGTCCGCGCCGCGGCGTCCGCACTGTCAGAGCGCACCAACGCAGACAGCAGCACGCCGGGCCTGTTCTTCTTCATCTGCACCGGCGTGAACCACACGTCGAGCGCGCCGGCCTCGAACAGCCTCTCCTGGACGAACCCGAGCGCCTCGCCGGGCATGTCGTCTATGTTCGTCTCAAGCAGCGTCAGCCCGCCGCGCAAGGGCGCTCCGGCGCCGCCACTTTGCCTGGCTGCGCGCTGCCCCATGTCATCCTGAGTTGAGTGCGTAGCACGGAGCGAAGGATCTAGCTCAGACGACTGCGCACCGAGTGGCTCCAAGGACGACGCGCCGCCTGGCTCCGATGTCGACGCACCGCCGGGCTCAGTGGCCTGCGCGCCGCCCGCCTCAGAAGACGACGCGCGCCGGTGTGAGCTAGATTCTTCGCTCCGGCCCGCCGGGCCTCTGCTCAGAATGACAGTGGCTGCCGCCTCGCCCACCACGGGCCTGCCATCGCGTATTACCGCTGCCGCCTCGCCCACCCACAGCCCGACGACGTTCGGGTACCCCGCCGGGTCCCTCTGACCCGCGCCGTAGCCCACGCGCTCGACGCTGAATGACGCCGGCCTGAGGTCTGCCAGTGTGGCGACGATGGCGGCCCCTGTCGGCGTGACCGCCTCGCCAGCAGGTGACCCTGCGCCGCCTGCCCGGACAGGCGCGCCGCTGGACAGGTAGATGTGCCTTGTGGCGGGGGCGGTCGCGGGGTGGACCCCGTGGCTGCTCCTGGAAATCCCGGCGCTCACCGGGAACGCCGACGCGTGCAGCCTCTCGATTCCCAGGAGCCGCAAGCCTACGATCACGCCGAGCACGTCTACCAGCGTGTCGACGCTGCCGAGCTCATGCAGCCGCGCCGCGCCTGAGCCTCGCTCGCCTGCTGTTGCAGCGCGTGATCCCGGCTTGGGGTGATGCGCAGCCGCTTCCGCGGACCGCAGCGCCGCGAACACCCGCCGTGCAGCGTCCTTGTCGGCGTCCGGCAGGTTCGCCCCACGTATCGCCGCATCGAAGTCCGCCCAGCCTCTCGGCTTTTCGCCCTCGTCGTCGAGCTCGACCGTGACAAGCGTGGCCGCTACGGCCCCCCGGTCCACCTTGCTCGACTTGAGTGCGTAGCCGCGGGCCGAGACCTTGCGGAGTTCGGCCCGGAGCTGGCGCAGCTCTAGACCCGCGTCAACAAGCGCGCCGAGCAGCATGTCGCCGCTCACGCCGCCGATCATGTCCAAGTATCCGACACGCGTCCCCATGCGGCGAATGGTAACGATCAGGGCAGCCCCTGCAAGGTCCCCCGCGAGGCTGGGCCGCCGACCCGTTCGCCTGAGCCCGCCAAAGGGTAGGGGCATGATGCATCGTGCCCCCACGACGCGTTCGCAGCTACTTGACGATGCCCTCGTTGAGGCTGCCGGACTTGAACCCGGCCAGGTCCAAAGTGGCCCACCGGTAGCCCGCAGCGCGTACGCCTTTCAGCGCGGCCACTCGGACCTGCTCGTCGGCGAACCGGCCGATCTCGCCTGCGGGCACCTCGATGCGTGCGACATCGCCGTGGTGCCGCACACGCACCTCTCGGAACCCCAGCGCCCGCAGCGCCGTCTCTGCCTTGCCGATCCTCTCCAGGGCTTCCAGTGAGACCGGCGTGCCGTACGGGATGCGCGAGGACAGGCACGGCTGCGCGGGCTTGTCCCAAGTGGTCAGGCCCATATTGAGCGAAAGCGACCTTATCTCGGATTTCCTCAGCCCGGCATCTGCCAGCGGTGAATGCACGCCGTGCCGGGTCGCGGCATCGATGCCCGGCCGGTAGTCGCCGAGGTCGTCCGCGTTCGTGCCGTTGGCAACTGCCGCGTAACCCTCGGCGCGGGCGACCTCCGTGAGCCGGACGTAGAGCTCGTCCTTGCAGAAAAAACAGCGGCGGGTGTCGTTGGCGACATAGCGCGGGTCGGCCATCTCGCGGGTCTGGATGACGCGGAAGTTCCAGCCGCGCACGCGAGCCAGGTCAGTCGCGCCGCTAAGTTCGCCGGGGCCGACGCTGGGTGAGTCCGCCATCACGGCGAGGCTGCTCCCCCCGAGTTCGGCGTGCGCTATCGCCGCGAGAAACGCAGAGTCTGCGCCGCCCGAGTACGCCACGATCACAGAGCCATACCCACGCACCGCAGAGCGCAGGGCGGCCAGCTTGTCGGCCAATGGACGGCCCGCTGCGGGCGTAACGTCAGATGAGGTACGCGGTCCGGCCTGGGTGTGCGCTATTGCCAACTTTTCTGGAGCCCTTCACCCTCGCCCTCTCCCGGCGGGAGAGGGGAACACTGCGGCCCCTCACCCCTGAACCCAGTTCAGGGCAGGCTCCGCCCTCTCGCTGCGGGAGAGAGGATCGTTGCGGACCGTCAGGCCCTCCCGGAGTGAAACGGGGCCGCATTGTCCGGGGCCGGTATCGCCGCACGGACCGCCTCGGCTAGTCCTGCGACTGCCAGGACGCCCCGTCCCGGCCTGCCCTGGTCACCGGTCAACTCCGCATCAGCCCCGTTGGCCGGCAGGAGACAGGCGTTAAAGCCAAGTCTACGCGCCTCGGCGACCCGACGCGCTGGCTGCGGCACGGCGCGCAGCTCGCCCCCGAGGCCAATCTCGCCTGCGGCCGCCAGCGTGGAGTCGACCGGCCGGTCAAGGAAGCTGGAAACCAGCGCCAGGGCCACTGCCAGGTCAGCCGCAGGCTCCCTCACGCGCAGCCCGCCCGCCACGTTCACCACAATGTCGCTCGCAGATACAGGCAGGCGCAAACGCTTCGAGATCACCGCGCTGATCAACAGCAGCCGGGACATGTCGATGCCGTTTGAGACGCGCCTCGGCGACGGCAGCGCCGACGGTGTCACAAGGGCCTGAACCTCTACCGTGATGGGCCGCGTCCCTTCCAGCAGCGTCGCAACTGCTGAGCCCGGCGTCGCCGCCTGCCTGTGTGCCAGGAACGACCGCGACGGGTCGGCGACCTCTGCCAGCCCGTCGCCGCGCATCTCGAACACGCCGATCTCGTCGGTCGGCCCGAACCTGTTCTTGATGCCGCGCAGCAGGCGCAGCGCGCCGCCCGGCTCGCCCTCCATCTGGAGCACCACGTCCACCATGTGCTCCAGCGCCTTCGGCCCGGCGATGGCGCCGTCCTTGGTCACGTGGCCCGCCAGGAGGAGCGCGTTGCCCCCCAGCCGGGCGTGGCGCTGCAAGAACGCAGCGGACGCCCTGACCTGGCCAAGCGTGCCGGGCGCGCCGTCGTCATCAGGGGCAGACGCGGTCTGCACAGAGTCCACGATGGCGAGCGCCGGCCGGAGCGATGACATGTGGGCCGCGATCTCGCCCGCGTCGCCGGTGGCCACCAGGAACACGCCCTTGCCCGGCACGCCCAACCGCCCGGCACGCACACGCAGCTGCTCGACCGACTCCTCGCCCGTCGCGTAGAGGACCTTTGCCCCCGACTTCGCCACCGAAGCGGCGACCTGGAGGAGCAGCGTCGATTTCCCGATGCCCGGCTCGCCGGCGAGCAACACCGTCGCACCAGTCGTCAGCCCGCCGCCGAGGACGCGGTCGAACTCGCCGATGCCTGTCGGTGTGCGCGCAGTGCCGTCCAGCGGGATGTCGGGTAGCTCGACGGCCTCCGTCTCGGGCGCGAGCAGTTGTTCTACAGGCCGTCGCCCCGGGCCTAAACCTCTGCCCAGGGCCACGCCCGGCCTGGACGCTTGCTCCGCGACCGCGTTCCACGCTCCGCAGCGGGAACAACGGCCCTCCCACTTGGCGGGCGCGTGGCCGCACTCACGACAGGAATAGGCGGGCCTTATGACAACTGACCTGCGCAAGGTACTCTCCGCCTTGTGGGCGAGGTGCTCTCCGCCGCCTGTGTCGCGGCAGGCTGGCATCGTCTACATCCTCGGGTTTACCGCTCGCCCCGAGCTTGCCTGCCCCGAGCCGGGCCGAAAGGTCGAGGGCCACCGCTTGGCCCGCGAGTCAAGCAGTGCGATCCGGGATGTACACAGAGCCCGACGGACGCTGGGGACGCTGGGACGCTGGGACGCTGGGACGCTGGCAGTATCGTGCGCTCAGCCCGGAACTGCAACTCCGCGTGGCACGTGGCGTCCGCAAACAAAAGAGCGGCGCACCGGACTGATGCGCCGCTCTTCATTTCTAAGCCGTAGCCCGCTACCCCGCGCTGGTCGCAGCCTCTTTGGGCTTGGGCACAGCGATGGCGACTTTGCCATCCGGATCTATGTCTACCTCGACCACATCGCCGGGTTTGAAGCGGCCTTGCAGGAACTGCTCTGACAGCTCGTCCTCCAGCTTGTCCTGAATGAGCCGCCGCAGCGGGCGGGCGCCAAACTTCGGGTCGTACCCATGCTCGGCCAGCCACTCCCGGCCTCGGTCTGTCACCTGGAGCACCAGGCCCTTTTCCAGCACCTGCTTCTGCACATCCTTGAGCTGCAGGTCCACGATCTCCTGGATGTGCTCCCTGGACAGCGCGTGGAACACGATCGAGGCGTCAACCCGGTTAAGGAACTCAGGCCGGAAGGCGCGCTTGACCTCCTCCATGACCTTGTCCTTCATGCGCTCGTACTCGCGGTCTGTGGCCTGCGCCTCAGAGCCGCCGGCGAAGCCCAGGTACTGCTGGCTCCGGATTAAGTCCGACCCCAGGTTGGAGGTCATGATGATGATCGTGTTCTTGAAGTCCACGCGGCGTCCCTTCGAGTCTGTCAGGTGCCCGTCCTCGAAGATCTGCAGCAGGATGTTGAACACGTCCGGGTGCGCCTTCTCGACCTCGTCGAGGAGGATGGCGGTATACGACTTGCGCCGCACCATCTCCGTAAGCTGGCCGCCCTCATCGAAGCCGATGTACCCGGGCGGCGCGCCCACCAGGCGAGACACCGAGTGCCGCTCCATGTACTCCGACATGTCGAGCCGCACCATGGCGTCTTCTGACCCAAACAGGAACTCCGCCAGCTTCTTCACCACGTGCGTCTTGCCCACCCCCGTGGGCCCCAGGAACAGGAACACGCCGATGGGCCGCTTGGGGTTCCCAAGGCCGGCGCGGGCCCGCCGCACCGAGCGGGAGATGGACTTCACGGCCTCGTTCTGGCCGACGACCTGGGCGTGCAGAGACTCTTCCATCTTGAGCAGGCGCTGGCTCTCCACGACGTCCAGCCGGGTGACCGGGATGCGCGTCCACATGCTTACCACTTCTGCTATGTGCTCTGCGGTGACCCGCACCGGCTCCCCAGCCGGGCGCCTGCCCTTCCAGTCCTTCTCGATGGTCTCTACGGTGGCGACCTGCTTGAGCTCTTTTTCGCGCAGCTGCGCCGCCTCGTCGTACTGCTGGGCGGCGATGGCCTTGTCTTTTTCCTTGCGCGTCTCGTCGAGCGCCTTTTGCGCCTCGCGCAGGCCCTTTGGCATCATCCCGGCCTTGATGCGGACGCGGGACGCGGCCTCGTCTATGAGGTCGATGGCCTTGTCAGGCATCTGCCGGTCTGGGATGTAGCGCTCTGCGAGTTGGGCCGCGGCCTCCAGGGCCTCCTCGGTGATCTCCAGCCCGTGGTGCTCTTCATAGCGCTTCTTGATGCCGCGCAGGATGCTCAGCGTGTGCGCCACGTCCGGCGGGTCAACGTAGACCGGCTGGAAGCGGCGCTCGAG
>CAYWBD010000407.1:0-2988 GCA_964456315.1 uncultured Thermoflexus sp. | reverse complement strand
TACAAGTCCACTGTCGCGGTTGAGCACGTGTCCGACCGGGCGGCGGCGTACAACATGCCCGGCGTGCTGGTGGACGGCCAGGACTGCGTCGCCATGTACGAGGCGATGACCGAGGCCGTGAAGCGCGCCCGCGCCGGCCTGGGCCCGACCCTTCTCGAAGGGCTGACGTACCGGTTCGAGGAGCACTCGCTGGGCCTCGGACGCATCCGCCGCGCCGAGTACAGGACCCAGGGCGAGATTGACTCGTGGCGCAAACGCGACCCCATCGTGATCCACGAGGACCGGCTGCTCAAGGGCGAGATCGCCTCTCAAAAAGAGATCCAGGCGGTGCGCGACCGCACGCTCAAGGCCTCGGAGGAGGCAGTCGAGTTCGCCCGCAAGTCGCCGTGGCCGGACCCAAGCGAGCTTTACGAGGACATGTGGTCCGACAAGAGCATGCCCGTGGCGTAACAAGCCGAAGCCCTCTCCCGCCGGGAGAGGGTGTGGGTGAGGGACTCAGGAGTGCGGCGTGCCGGACCGAGCGGGTCCCCGCCGAACTGGCAGCGACCCGCCGCTGTTTCATCCTGAACTTGGAAGACGAGGTAAATGCCAATGCCCGAAATGATGGTCATGCAGGCCCTGAACCAGGCGATCGCCGAGGAGATGCGGCGGGACCCCAAAGTCTTCCTCATGGGCGAAGACGTCCGCGCCTCCGTCTACGGCGCGTCCGCGAACCTGTCCAATGAGTTCGGCCCGGACCGCGTCATAGACACGCCGCTGTCTGAAAACGGCTTCTTCGGCGCCGCCATTGGTGCATCGGCAGTCGGCATGCGGCCAATCGTCGAGACGCTCACCAGCTTCATGTGGGTGGGCATGGACCAACTCGTCTCGCAGGCCGCCAAGATGCGCTACATGTTCGGCGGCCAGGTGAACCTGCCCGTGGTGTTCCGGGCCGTCATGTACTACGGCGGCGGTTCCGCCGCCCACCACTCAGACCGCTCGTACCCGCTGTTCATGAACATCGGCGGGCTGAAGGTGATCGTGCCCGGCACGGCGGCGGACGCCAAGGGGTTGCTCAAGACGGCCATCCGCGACAACGACCCTGTGATCTGCTTCGAGGACGGCACGCTGCTGGGCACGCGCGGCCCGGTGCCAGATAACTCTGAGCTTCCCGGCGGCGAGTTGCTTGTCCCATTCGGCAAGGCCGCCATCCACCGGCAGGGGACCGACTGCACGATTGTGGCAATCGCCGGCTGCGTGCCGTTGGCCATGCAGGCCGCCGACGAGCTCCAGAAAGAGGACGGCATCTCAGTCGAGGTCGTGGACCCGCGCACGCTCGTGCCGCTGGACAAGACGACGATCCTGGAGTCTGTGGCGAAGACCGGGCGCTGCGTCATCGCCGACCCGGCTGCGAAGGTGTGCAGCGCGGCGAGCGAGATCGCGTCGATCGTGGCCGAAGAGGGGTTCTGGTCGCTCCAGGCGCCCATCATGAAAGTGGCGTCCGCGCAGGTCCACATCCCGTTCACGCCTGCGCTGGAAAAGCTGGTCTACCCGACCAAGGACAAGATCAAGGCCGCAGTCAAGACGGCGATGGGGTAGGGGTCCTCGCTTCGAGCGCTGGCCTCGTCGGTAACGCTCTCGGGCTAGATTGTTCCGCGGCGAAACTCATGCGATACGCGACGGTTGCCCTGCTTCTCGTCGCGACCATGCTCCTGGACTCTTGTTCGTCGCCCGAGCCTATGGCCACTCCCGTTCCAACGCCTACCCCCACCCACATGGCGAACGCCACGGGCAAGTGGAAGGTCGTCAACGGACAGGAAATCCTCCAGTTCTTCGGCGGCGGCAACAGCGGAACGGCCGTGAGGGTCACGTCCGGGCTGTTCGGGGCGGTCGAATCCCAGGGAACGTTTGACTGGCTGGACGGGACATCCGTACGGCTGCAGTTTCCGGCCCTCTTCGGTTCTGAATCCACCATTTACACGGTCTCCTTCGAAGGCGACCGCATGCGTTTGCTCACACCCTCCGGAGCCAGGATCGAGTACCAGCGCCAGTAAGCCGCCATTGGGCAATGCTCCCTTAGCGCAAGCGGGCACGGCTGGGTACCGGTCGCTGACGGGAGGATTCGGGCTAGTCAGCCTGTCGCGTGTGCGTCATCGCTGCGCTTGGGCCAAACTAGAACAGTAATTAAGTACTAATATGTGGCGCACGCCTTGCGTCCTTGATGGTGCGCTCCAAGGCAACCAGACAGCTATCATAGTTAACTTCCATTATGAGTTTCGCTGAGTCAGCCATCCCGCCCGAATGACCAGCCGTTCCCCTCGCCACTCCTGGCCTCCCGCCATTGGCTTCGACGCCGAGATGTCGCGCTTGGTCGGGGAGGCCGCGGAACGTCTCGCCGAACTGCGCGGCGCCTGTGCGGTCTTGCCGGGCCTCAGCCCTGTCGCGGCGCCTCTGGCGGCCCGCGAGGCCCTGTTTTCGTGTCGTCTCGATGGAGTTTCCGTGAGCGCGGAGCTTCTGGCCACCGCCAGGTTGGGCCGGAGCGTCCGAGGGGCAGGACGTGCGGCCGCTGAGGTGAACTCACGGCTGGCGGAGGTAACAGGCTGTCTCGCCGCAGCCCAGGAGGGCCTGGCCCATCTCAGGTCGGTCCCAGCTGGCAGGCGGCTCATCTTGCGGCTCCACGAGCGTCTGGTCCGGGGCAGGTCTGCTCCTGCCGGGCGGGGCCGTCGGTCAGGCGGGCAAGGCGTGGCCACGGAAAGCACCTTCGAACCTGGCATCGAGACCACCCTTCGACCCTTCGGCCCGGCTCAGGGCAGCCGCACTCAGGGCGAACGGGGCCTCGCCACCAGCCGTGCCTCGAACATGGCTGGCGCAGAGGCAGTGAACCTGATCGTCCCCGTTGCCGCGGGCTCGGTCCCTGACGACCGGCGCGCCCCTGCCCGCCCCGTTGCCGCAGCCTCTTCCTCGCCCGTCGGGCCCACCCCTGCGCGCCCGCTCGACCTCATCGTCGGT
>CAYWBD010000406.1:0-2017 GCA_964456315.1 uncultured Thermoflexus sp. | reverse complement strand
ATATTCAAGGAGATGCACTACTCCCAGGCCTACCGCGCCCAGGAGCCGCCCCGACTGGCTGTTCAGGCTGAAGCGGTCGCGTTCAGCGGCGCCGGTGGCGCTGACGCGGTCCTGGCCGTGCCGGCCAAGCGTGAGCGCCCGTATGACCCTGCCAAGCCCGCCGACGTTGCGCGGGCGGCGGAGCTTTACCGGGTGAACTGCTCGGTGTGCCACGGAACGGACGGCAAGGGCGACGGCCCGGCTGCGCCGCACCTAACGTCCACCAGCAGCTACTACGCGACAAAAAACGCGCAGCCCTACCCGGCGCCTGCGGACCTCCAGGCAGCGCTTGTGCGCCAGGGGTTCACCCCCGATGTGGCGTTCGCCACCATCAACCGCGGCGTGGTTGTCATGCCTCGGTTTGGCGCGCTGCTGCCTGAGGAAGAGATCCGCGACATCGTGAACTACCTGTTTGACCAGCAAACCGGCATCGCCGCCAGGCAGTAGGCCCGGCTTGGCCTTGCTCAACTGACAGCCGGCCTGGTGCGTGAGGCGCGGATTGGGGCAAGGGCCGGTCAGACGCGCAGACCTCCCTGACTCGCAGGACTTGTCCGCCACCTTGCGCGTTGGCGCTTCTGTGGGGCGATAATCGAGTCCAGAGGCCATCCAAGATATTTCTTCCTGAACTTGTTTCAGGATCTTGATCTGAGTTCAATGGCGGAATTTCTGGATGACCGCTAGTTTTCTGCCCAGAGTCCGCGGTCTTTGCCTCAAGGATGCGATGTGCGTTCGCAACTGTCCCGCCCTGCCCGCCGTCCGCTGGTCGCCGCGGCCATCGTGGCAGCGTTGGTGGTCTGTCTCGCAGTTGCGTGCTCGTCCCGTGAGCCAACTCTCGAGCAGCGCGCCGTCGCGCTTGACCGCCAGCTCATGTGCCCGGTCTGCGACGGCCAGACGCTGGACGAGTCACAGTCTGAGCTTTCCAGGCAGATGAGGCAGGTCTTGCGGGAACGGCTGGCCGCTGGCGATACAGACCAGCAGGTCAAGGACTACTTCTCGGACCCGGGCAGGTACGGCCTCGCGGTCCTGGCCGCGCCACCCCCGAGCGGGTTCAACGTCGTGCTCTGGGTGTTGCCCGGCGCGCTGGCGGTGGCCGGGGCCGCGGGGGTCATCTTCCTGGTGCGTTCGACACGGCGCCGCGCATCTGCGGTGGCGGTCCCAGCCGACTCCGGTCAGGCGTTAACGCCCTACCTCCGCAAGGTGGACGAGGAACTCGGCCTCGAACCGGCTGCGCGCACCGTCAGGCCGGCCGCGCCTCCGAGGCAGACCGGCGATGGCTGACCTCGGAACGCTCTCAGTCCTCCTGGCGCTCGTGCTCGCCCTGTACGCGGGCGCGGGGTCAGTCGCCGGGTACCTGCTGCATGCGCCCGAGCTTGCGGCGAGTGCGCGCCGAGCCGCATACCTGACGCTCCCCGTGACGCTGGCCGCCGTGGGCGCGCTTGTCGCAGCGTTTGTGGGCCACGATTTCTCCATCGACTATGTGGCGAGGCACTCGAACCGGGCGATGGACTCGCAGTACACCTGGGTCGCCCTTTACGCTGGAAACGAGGGGTCGCTGCTCTATATCGCGCTTGCCCTGTCGGCGATGTCCGCCATCGCCATAAAGGCCGCCCCTGCCCGCTTCGCCCGGAGCATGCCCTGGACGATTGCCATCCTGGCCGCGGTCCAGGCGTTCTACTTCTTCGCCCTCGCCTTTTACGCCAGTCCGTTCGCGACCCTCGATGTCGTGCCTGCGGACGGCCGGGGGATCAACCCTCTCCTCACGCACCCCGGCATGTTCAGCCACCCCCCGATGCTCATGGCCGGGCTCGTGGGCATCACCATACCGTTCGCGTTCGCCGCGGGCGCGCTCATCGCGGGCAACTTTGGCGATGACTGGGTGGACGTGGCGCGCATATCCGCGATCCTGGTCTGGGGGGTCCTGGGGGTCGGGCTGCTGCTGGGGGCGTGGTGGGCGTACACGATCCTTGGCTGGGGCGGC
>CAYWBD010000405.1:0-6100 GCA_964456315.1 uncultured Thermoflexus sp. | reverse complement strand
GCGCCACCCCGACCGCGGCTGGGCGACGATAACCCTCAACAGGCCCGCACGGCTGAACGCGCTGAGCGGCGCCCTGCTTGAGTCTCTCGCCAGCGCCGTCGAGCAACTTGCCGCAAACGATGCCGTGCGCGCCGTGGTCCTCACCGGCGCGGGCGACGCGTTTTGCGCGGGCGCTGACACCGCAGAGTTGGTGGGCGGCCCTGGCGTCGGGCCTCACAAACCCGGAGCGGGTGGCCCTGAGGCGCTGCGTCGTGGGTTTGCGCTCGCCCAGAGGACGATCCTGGGCCTGCAGCGGATGGAAAAACCGGTCATAGCCGCTGTCAACGGCCCGGCCGCGGGCGCCGGGTTCGACCTCGCCTGCGCCTGCGACATCCGGGTCGCTTCGGAAACGGCCCGTTTCTCCGCGGCGTACGTTAAAGTCGGCCTGTTCCCGGGCTACGGCGGGACGTGGTTCTACCCGCGCCTGCTGGGGATGGCGCGGGCCGCGGAAATGATGTTTACTGGCGAGTCCCTGGGTGCGGCGGAGGCGGAACGGATCGGGTTTGTGAGCAGGGTCGCTGCGCCCGGCAAGCTCATGCGGGAAGCCTGGCAGCTTGCGGACCGGGTTGCAGCGGGCCCGCCGACCGCCATCCGGCTGGCGAAGATGATGCTCTACCGGGGGCTGGAAATGGACCTCGACACCGCAATGCAGATGGCGGCCGCTGCCGAGGCCATCACGCTGTCGTCTGGAGACCACGCTGAGGGGATGGCGGCCATGCGCGAGAAGCGTGCGCCGCACTTCAAAGGACTCTGATGCTCGTCGCCTACAGCGACCTCGCCATTTTCACCGGCAACGCGCACCCAGAACTTGCGAGCCGGATCTGCGACTACCTGAAGGTGCCGCTGGGCAAGGCTGAGGTGTTCAAGTTCTCGAACGACAACTCGTTTGTCCGCATCCTGGAAAACGTGCGGCAGCGGGACGTGTTCATAGTGCAGCCTACTGTCGCGCCGGTGAACGACCACCTCATGGAGATGCTTATCTTCATCGACGCCGCCAAGCGCGCGTCCGCGGGCCGGATTACCGCGGTCCTGCCCTACTTTTCGTATGCGCGTACGGACAAGAAAGACCAGCCGCGGGTCCCGATCACTGGCAGGCTGGTCGCCGACCTCATCGTTACCGCCGGGGCCGACCGGGTGCTGTCTGTAGACCTGCACGCTGGCCAGGTGCAGGGGTTCTTTTCCGTGCCCGTCGATGAGCTGACCGCGCTGCCGAAGCTGGTCAAGTATTTCCAGGATAAGGAACTGAGGCAGCCAGTCGTGGTGGCCACGGACATCGGGATCAGCAAGCGCGCACGTGACTTTGCCTCAAAGCTCGACGCCCCGCTCGCCATCGTGGAAAAGCGGCGCATCGGCAACCTGGAACGGTCAGAAGGGCTGAACATCATCGGCGAAGTCGGCGGCATGCCGGCGATCCTGTTCGACGATGAGATCAACACAGGCGGGTCCATGATCGCTGCGGCCGCCCTGCTGACAAAGGGTGGGGCCAAGGAGATCTACGCCTGCGCCACGCACGCCATCCTCCCGGGAGAAGCGTCCCACCGCGTGAGCGCCGTGCCTGAGATCAAGGAAATCGTTGTCACAGATACGATCCCCCTGCCAACCTCAAAGCTGACGCCGAAGATCAAGGTGCTGCCGATCTCAGACCTGGTCGGCGAGGCGATTTACCGCATCCACAACGGCCTCTCCGTGGGCGCGCTATTTACTTAGGCGGTCCCCTGGCGGGCACAGGCCGCGCGGGCTGGCCGCACTCAGCTCGTGTTGGCCGACGCCCGTGGGACTAGCGTTATCAACCGGCCTGCACGCACTGCAAGTTGCCTGCTGCTCGGGCACAATGGAGGGTGGCGTTGTTCGCCACCTCGTGAGGTTGTGACATGGTCAGCCTGCTCTCCCGGTTCATCGGCGACTCCAACGAAAAGGCCGTCAACAAGCTCCGGCGCACCGCCGAAGAAGTGACGGCCATCGAGCCTGAGTACACGAAGCTGTCTGACGATGAGCTGCGGGCCGTCACGCCTGCCCTCAAAGCGCGGCTCGCCAAAGGGGAGACGCTGGACGACATCCTCCCGGACGCCTTCGCGGCGGTACGTGAGGCGGCGCGACGTTTCCTGAACATGCGCCACTTCGACGTGCAGTTGATCGGCGGGCTGGTCCTCCATCAGGGCAAGATCGCCGAGATGCGCACCGGCGAAGGCAAGACGCTGGTCGCCACCCTGCCCGCCTACCTCAACGCGCTGACCGGCGAGGGCGTCCACGTCATCACGGTGAACGACTACCTGGCCCGCCGCGACGCGTCGTGGATGGGCGCCGTCTACTACGGGCTGGGGCTCAGCATCGGCTGCCTGCAGAACGAAGGGTCGTTGATTTACGACCCCGTCGCTGGCAAGCGCGCCGCCGCCGAGGCAGAGAAAGCAGCCGGGCGCAAGGATGGCGCCATCAGCTTTGCAGCGGTCGCAGGCGAGAACCTCCGGCCAGCGTCGCGGAAGGAAGCCTACTCGGCGGACATCACCTACGGCACCAACCACGAGTACGGGTTCGACTACCTCCGGGACAACATGGTGGACAGCAAGGACCGCATGGTGCAGCGCGGTCTGGCCTACGGGATCGTGGACGAGGTGGACAACATCCTCATCGACGAGGCCCGTACCCCGCTGATCATCAGCGGCCCCACCCGTGATAGTGGTTCCGAGTACAAGCGCTACAGCATGATCGCCAGGCGGATGGAAGCGGGCAAGCACTTCGAGATAGACGAGAAGCACAGGCAGATATCGCTGACCGCAGAGGGCATCGCGGAGGCAGAGAAGCTGCTGAACGTCGAGAACCTGTACGACCCGCAGCACCAGGCGATGACGCACTTTGTCGAGAACGCGATCCGCGCCGAGGCCATCTATCACAAGGACAAGGACTACGTCGTCCAGAACAACGAAATCGTCATCGTGGACGAGTTCACGGGACGCCTGATGACCGGGCGAAGGTGGTCGGACGGCCTGCAGCAGGCTGTGGAGGCCAAGGAGGGGGTCGAGGTCCGGCGGGAGACGATCACGTACGCCACCATCACCCTCCAGAACTACTTCCGCATGTACCGCAAGCTCTCCGGCATGACCGGGACCGCGGCCACCGAGGCGGAGGAGTTCTTCAAGATCTACAAGCTGGAGGTGCTGCAGGTCCCGACCAACAAAGAGATGGTCCGGGACGACCACCCCGACCTGATCTACAAGACCGAGGCAGCCAAATGGGATGCCGTCGGAGAGAGGATCGCCGAGCTGCAGAAGGCTGGCAGGCCCGTCCTCGTGGGCACAACGAGCATCGAGAAGTCTGAGAAGCTCGCAGGCCTGCTCAAGAAAAACGGCGTGAAGCACGAAGTCCTCAACGCCAAGCAGCACGAGCGCGAGGCGCACATCATCGCCCAGGCCGGGCGGCCCGGCGCGGTCACCGTGTCCACCAACATGGCCGGGCGCGGCACGGACATCATCCTGGGCGGCAACCCGGACGCCCTGAAGCTGGACCGGGCTGAGTGGCAGAAGGAACACGACACCGTCGTTAGCGGCGGCGGGCTGTTCGTGCTGGGAACGGAGCGCCACGAGGCACGCCGGATCGACAACCAGCTGCGCGGCCGGTCGGGCCGGCAGGGTGACCCGGGGGAGACGCAGTTCCTGGTCTCCGCGGAGGACGACCTCATCCGCAGGTTCGGCGGCGACCGCATCAAGACCGCCATGAACCTCTTCGGCTGGGAGGACAACGTCCCCATCGAGAACCGCATGGTGACGCGCTCGGTGGAAGCCGCCCAGACACGCGTCGAGGGGTACAACTTCGAGGTCCGCAAGCACCTCGTGGACTACGACGACGTGGTCAATACCCACCGCGATGTCATATACAAGCTGCGACGGGGCGTGCTCGAGGGCAAGGACCTCCGGCCGACGGTCCTGGAGTACGTCCGCAAGGAACTGGCGGCCATCATTGCCGAGCGCCTGAAAGGCGACGTGACCGCATGGGATGTCGAGGGCTTCTACAAAGAGCTGAAGACGGTGTTCCCGGCGATGGAGGTGCTCAATACCGAAGAGGAGCTGAGCGCCCTGACGCCGGATGAGGTCCAGGAGGAGCTTTCCGAGCACGCAGAGCAGTTGTACGACCGTCGCACTACGGAGTTCGGCGCTGAGGTCATGAAGCAGCTGGAGCGGGCGATCATGCTGCGCACCCTGGATAGCCAGTGGGTCGAGCACCTGACCTCCATGGAGAACATCCGCCAGGGCATCGGGCTGGAGGCAGTCGGCCAGCGAGACCCGCTTGTCGTCTACAAGCGGCAGGCTTACGAGATGTTCACGGGCCTGCTCGGCAACATCGAGTCTGAGATCGCCCGGACGATCTTCCGCGTGGCCATCGCGCAGGCGCCGGCACAGCCCCAGAGGCCGGCGACGCAGGCCGTCAAGCCGGACGCGCCCTCGCCTGCGCCGGGCGGGCCTGACGGGCAGTCGCCTACGACCGCGGCGACCAACGGCGGGCCTGCAGTGCCGCCGGCAGCCTCGGCCAAGGTCACGAAAGGCGCCCAGCCGAGGACGGCGGCAGCACGGGTGTCGCAGGTCATCGCAGCCCGGCCCAGCGTGATGGCTGCGGCGACGCGTGGCCACGGCGCCGACGTGGGCGCTGGCAAGGGCAAGGTCGGCCGCAACGACCCCTGCCCCTGCGGCTCAGGCAAGAAGTACAAGCGCTGCCACGGGACTGCGTGAGGCGAAGATGTCCGTGTGGGCTCGACCATGAACAACCGCCAGATAGCCCGCACGTTCTCGGAAGTCGCTTCCCTGCTGACGCTCAAAGGCGAGTCGGTTTTCAAGGTGCGCGCCTATGAGCGGGCAGCGGAGACCATCGAGAACCTGCCGTTTGAGCTTTCGACCGTCGCCGCCGACGCAGACAAGCTCCGCGCGATACCCGGGTTTGGCGAGGCGATCACCAGCAAGGTCCAGGAGATGGCGGCGACCGGCAAGCTCGAGTTTCACGAGCGCCTGAAGGCCGAGTTCCCGGAAGGGGTCCTGGCCTTGATGCAGGTGCCGGGCATCGGGCCCAAGACCGCGCTCAAAGCAGCGCAGGACCTGGGGATCAAGAACGTCCAGGACCTGGAGCAGACGTTGGTGAACGGCGCGTTCGAGAAGCTGCCACGGGTGGGCCAGAAGAACGCCGCGAACATCCTGCGGCACCTGCGGCACCGCATGTCGCAGGGCGACCGCATACCCATCGGCGACGCCCTGCCCGCTGCTGAGCGCGTGATGACGGCGCTCAAGTCTGCGCACGCTGGCGTCCGCAACCTGATGTACGCAGGGAGCCTGCGCCGCGGGCGCGAGACCATCGGCGACATAGACCTGCTGTGCACGGCGGACGACCCTGCTGCCGTCGTGGCTGCGTTCACCTCGCTGCCGTTCGTGACGGACGTGATGGGGCGCGGGGACACCAAGGGCAGCGTCGTCATCGAGGGCGGGCTGCAGGTGGACCTGCGGGTCGCCGATGACGCGTCGCTTGGCGCTCTGCTGCTCTACTTCACCGGCTCCCAGCAACACGGCATCCGCCTGAGAGAGCGTGCGCAGAAGATGGGCCTTTCCCTGAACGAGTACGGCGTGACGGATGCAGCCAGCGGACATGTTGAAAAGTTCACCACTGAAGAAGCGGTGTACGCCCGGCTGGGGCTGCCGTGGATTGCGCCTGAGCTCCGGGAGGACGCAGGAGAGATCGACGCCGCGGAATCGGGAACGCTGCCTGCGCTTCTCGAACTCAAGGCCATGCGCGGGGACCTGCACACTCACACGAACTGGTCCGACGGCAAAGAGCCTCTTGACGCCATGGTCAGGGCCGCACAGGCGCGCGGCCTTGAATACCTGGCGGTCACGGACCACTCAAAGGGCCAGACCGTCGCCAACGGCCTGGATGAGAGCCTGCTGCGCATGCACCATGCCGCCGTGCGCGAGGCCGATGGTAAGTCGCAGGGCCTCAGGTTGCTATCGGGGACCGAAATGGACATCCTGCCTGACGGGGCGCTGGATTACAGCGACGAGGCGCTGGCGGGGCTCGATGTCGTTCTAGG